>DASYFF010000114.1:0-8751 GCA_036498605.1 Acidimicrobiia bacterium
GCCGCTGCCGTTCTCCTCGCCGGGGCGGGTGCCCGACAGCGACAGGTAGGAGTTGAGCGGCTGGTGCTTCTGGCGGGTCGCCGTCTTGATGGCGGTGATGATCTGCCGGGTGATGCAGAGCTCGGCGAAGGCCCGGAAGGAGGCCTGCCGGTCGGGGCGGAAGTCACGGACGGCCTTGAACAGGCCGATCATGCCTTCCTGCTCGATGTCGTCGGAGTCGGCCCCGATCAGGAAGTAGCCCCGGGCCTTGGCCCGGGTGAAGCGCCGGTAGCGCTGAAGCAGCACGTCCAGGGAGTCGTTGTCGCCACCCTGGAAGCGTGCGACCAACTCGTCGTCACTCAACTCGGCGAGGGCCGCGCTACCGAGCTTCATCGTCATGGAGCATCTCCTACGGGGATGTGACGGAATGGTGACCACGCAGTGCGGTCGGACTAGTTCTTTGTAAGGGACCCCCGTTGAAGAGTCAATAGCGGAGCATTAAGAGACCCGGAGTTCGCTCCTTTTTGCGACTGCACAAATACGGACATTTCCCCACAATCCCCGCGGATTGCTCCGTCCAAGCGGACTAGTACTCAGCTGGGGGGCTAGTCGGGGAGGCTAGACACCCTGCGTGGCCGGGCCCCGCCGGCGACGTGCCACCTCGTAGGCGGCCAGTCCCGCCGCGGTCGCCACGTTGAGTGAAGCGACCCGCCCGAGCATCGGGATGCGGACGAGGACGTCGCAGCGCTCCCGGGCCAGGCGGGACAGTCCCTTGCCCTCGGCGCCGAGCACGAGGACGACGGGTTCGGTGGCCAGCTCCAGGGAGAAGAGGTCGCCGGGGCCCCGCTCGTCGAGGCCCACGGACCACACGCCGGCCCGCTTGGCCCGCTCCAGCAGGGCCGGGATCCCGGGCACGAGGGCGATCGGCAGGTGCTCGACGGCCCCCGCCGCCGCCTTGGTCACGGCCGGCGTCACGTGGACCGTCCCGCGGCGGGGCAGGAACACCCCGGTGGCCCCCGCCCCCTCGGCGCTCCGCAGGATCGCCCCCAGGTTCCGGGGGTCGGTCACGCCGTCGAGAGCCAGGAGGAAGGCCGCCGGCGCGGCCAGCAGGTCGTCGTCGACGGCCAGCGGCAGCGGGTCGGCCCGGGCGATGACGCCCTGGGCGGCGTCGGTCCGGCTGAGCTGGTCGAGCTTCGGGGTCATCCGGACGGGCACCCCGGCCCGCTCGGCCAGCCGGATGATCTCGTCGAGGACGGGCGCCGGCTCCAACGCCCCGTCCATCCATACCTCCCGGATGCGCCGCCGCCCCGCCCGCAGCGCCTCCCGGACGGCCCGCCGTCCTTCGATCTGCTCCCCGCCCGCGCCTTTCTCCCGCCCCGGCCCCCGCTCCCCCGGCGGCGGCCGGTCCCCGGCCAGCCCCCGCCCTTCACCGCCGACCCGGAAGGACTCGGCGCCGCGGAACCGCTCCGGCCCGCCCCGCCGGGGAGGGGGAGAATCGGCGGACGCCGCACGGCCGCCGGCTCGCTTCGGTGCGGCCGCCCGCTGCGGCAATGCGTCGCGCTTCGAGGATGCGTCGCGCTTCCAGGATGCGTCCCGCTTCGGGGTGGCCTCCCGCTTCGAGGTCGCGCCGCGCTTGGGTGTGCCGCTCCGCTTCGCGGGCTGGTCCCGCCTGGGGCTCACCCGCGGTGCCAGGTAGTGCCGGTCGGAGAGTCTTCGAGGGTGATCCCCCGGGCGGCGAGGTCGGCGCGGATGCGGTCGGCTTCGGCGAAGTCCTTGGCTTTCCGGGCGGCGTTGCGGGCCGCGACCAGGGCGGTGATCTCGTCGTCGCCGTCGCCGGCCGCCGAGCCGTCGTCGAGCTCGAGGCCCAGCGCCCCGGTCAGGGCGTGGACGGTCGACACCAGGCGGCCGGCGTCGCTGCCGCCGCCGGCGTCGATGGCCAGGTTCCCCTTGCGGACCGCCTCGTAGATGGCGGCCAGGGCGGCAGGCGTGTTGAAGTCGTCGTCGAGGGCGGCGTTGAACGCCGCCACGGTCGGCTCGTCGAGCGACGAGGACGTGAGGTCGAGCCGCTCGATCCCGGCGCCCCGGGCCCGGCGGGCCAGGGCGTCGAGCGTGGCCAGCGACCGGGCGGAGACGGCGACGTTCTCCGGCGCCATCTCCATGTTGGAGCGGTAGTGGGTGCCCAGCACCAGCAGGCGCAGCGCCCGGGGGCCGTGGGAGTCGACCGCCTCCTCCAGCGTGGTGAAGTTGCCCAGCGACCGGGCCATCTTCTCGCCGCCCACGTTGACCATGGCGTTGTGGAGCCAGTAGCGGGCGAAGCGCTGCCCGGCGCCTTCCGACTGGGCCCGCTCGTTCTCGTGGTGGGGGAAGACGAGGTCGACCCCGCCGCCGTGGACGTCGAAGCCCTCGCCGAGGAGGCCGACCGACATGGCCGAGCACTCGATGTGCCATCCGGGCCGGCCCGGGCCCCAGGCCGACTCCCACGACGGCTCGCCGGGCTTGGCCGCCTTCCAGAGGGCGAAGTCGACCGGGGAGCGCTTGCGCTCGTCGACCTCGACCCGGGCCCCGGCCGACTCCAGCAGGTCGTCGAGGCGGCGGTGGGAGAGGTGCCCGTAGTCGGGGAAGCTCTCGACCGAGAAGTACACCCCCGACTCGGTGGCGTAGGCCCGACCGGCCGAGACCAGCTTGGCGATCAGGTCGAGCATCTGGGGGATGTAGCCGGTGGCGTGGGGCACCTCGTCGGGCCGCAGGATGCCGAGCCGGTCGAGCTGGGCCCAGTGGATCGCTTCGTAGCGGGCGGCCACCTCGGGCTCGGTGCTGCCCTCGGCCCGGGCCTTGTTGATGATCTTGTCGTCGACGTCGGTCACGTTGGAGACGTGGGTGACGTCGAAGCCGCGCCACCGCAGCGCCCGGCGGATGGCGTCGAACGACAGGGAGCTGCGGGCGTGGCCGACGTGGGGCACGTCGTAGACGGTCGGCCCGCAGATGTAGAGCGCGATCCGGCCCGGCTCGCGGGGAACCAGTTCGACCTTGTCGGCCGACAGCGTGTCGTGAACGAGCATCCGCTGCAGGCTAACCGGGCACGGACCGGTCGCCTGAGTGGATTACCGGCTACTTGCCGACGAGTGCCTCGTCGAGCCGGGCCTCGGCCTCTTCCTCCGACACGTTGATGGCGAAGGTCAGCTCGGAGACGAGGATCTGGCGGGCCTTGGTCAGCATCCGCTTCTCGCCGGCCGACAGACCCTTGTCCTTGTCGCGGATCGAGAGGTTCCGGACGACCTCGGCGACCTGATAGATGTCGCCGCTCTTCAGCTTCTCCACATGGTTCTTGAACCGCCGAGACCAGTTGGTCGGCATTCGCGCTTCCTTCTTGCGAAGGACGGCGAACACCTCCTCGACCTCTTCGTCGTTGATGACTTCGCGGAGCCCGACTTCTTCGACATTGTCGGCCGGGACCATCAGGGTGAGGTCGCCGTACGCCAGCTTGAGCACGAGGTAATCCCGTGTCTCTCCGAAGACTTCTCGCTTTTCGCGACGCTCGACGATGGCGGCGCCATGGTGCGGGTAAACGACCTTGTCGCCTACGTCAAACAGCATTCGCACACTCCCAGGTGGCCCAATCCGGGTACTCCAAGGGTACGGCAGGAACCGCACCTGAACAACTTGAACCGGCCCGCGTTTAAAAGGGTGGACAATCGCGACATTCCCGGCGACGGCGACCCGGAGAAAACGCTGGGCGTGACATCTGTTATACCCAACGTCGCGGCTCAGCGCTCATCAATTAACGGACAAATCCCGGTCAATCGAGCAGGAAGGCGAGGCAGCGGTGCCAGGCGTCGGCGGCGTCGTCGGGCCGGTGGACGGGCCGGTCCGGGTCGTGGGCGAAGGCGTGGTCGGCGCCGGGGTAGACGACCACCTTGTGGTCCGCCCGTCCGGCCCAGGCGTCGCGGAGCGCCTGGACGTCGGCCGGCGGAATGAGCTTGTCGACCTCGCCGAAGATGGCCAGCGTCGGGCAGGCGGCGTCGGCCACGACCTCGAGGGCATCGCGCAGGCCGCCGCCGGCCCAGTCGGGTGGCGTACGGACCATGCCGTAGAAGGCCACGGCCCGTTCGAAGCGGCCGGTGGCGGCGGCTTTCAGGGCACTGGAGCCGCCCATGCAGAAACCCATGATCGACACGGTGCCCACGTCATCGGCGGCGGCGAGATGGTCGGCGGCCTCGGCCAGGTCCTCCAGGATCACGTCGTCATGGAGCCGGTTGGCCACGGCCCAGCGGCCCTCCATGTCGAGCGACCCGTCCGGTGGGATCAGCCGGGCGAACGCCTCCGGAGCGCACACGGCGAGGCCATGGGTGGCCAGCCGGCGGCAGTGGTCCTCGATGAGCGGCCGGAGACCCAGGAGGTCGGGCGACAGGACGAGACCGCCCAGCGCCTCCCCGTCGGGCCGGGCGTGGTAGGCGGGGACGGCCGTCCCCTCGACGTCGAGGGTGATGTGGTCGACGGTGGCCTTCTGCGGCCCTTCCTCGAGCATGTATCCCATGCGAGGGGACTATACGGGCGGGTCAGACGTAGCGGTCGAGGATCGACGTCTCGGCCAGGCGGGACAGGCCCTCCTTGATGGCCCGGGCCCGGGTCTCGCCCACGCCCTCCACGTCGTCGAGATCCTTCATCGAGGCCCGCATGATCTTCTGCAGGTTGTGGAAGCGGGTCACCACCCGGTCGGCCACGATCTCCGGCAGGCGGGGGATCTTGTGGAGCAGCCGGTAGCCGTGGGGCTGCAGCGACCAGTCGAGCCCCGTCCCCTGCGGGAGGTGGAGGACGGCGGCCACCTCCTTCAGGTCGAGCAGCTCGTCGGTGGACAGCTGGGCGAGGCGCTTCATCACCTCTTCGAGCTCCCAGTCGGGCGAGCGGACGAAGTAGTCCTTGGCCACCAGGCGCCGGTCGTCCTCCACGCCGCCCATGAGCTCCTCGAGCTGGAGGAGGACGAGGCGGCCCTCGGAGCCGAGCTCGATGATGTACTCCTCGATCTCGTCGGAGATGCGGCGCACCATCTCGGCCCGCTGGAGGACCGTCACGGAGTCGCGCACGGTGACCAGGTCCTCCACCTCCAGGGCCGACAGCGAGCCGGAGACGGCGTCGAGGCGGTCCTTGTAGCGCTCCAGCGTCTGGAGCGCCTGGTTGGCCTTGGCCAGCACCCGGGGGATGGGCTCCAGGGTGTACTTCTGGTCGTCCCGGTAGATCGTGACGACCGACATGGCCTCCGACACCGAGATGACCGGCACGTCGATCTGGCGGGCCACCCGCTCGGCGGTGCGGTGGCGGGTGCCGGTCTCCGAGGTGGGGATGTTGGGATCGGGGACGAGGTGCACGTTGCCCCGGGCCACCCGGGAGCAGTCGGCGGCCAGGATCAGGGCGCCGTCCATCTTGGCCAGCTCCGACAGGCGCTGGGGTGTGAACTCGGCGTCGAGGAGGAACCCGCCGGAGCAGACCGACAACACCTCGGGCCCGTCACCGACGGCGATCAGGGCGCCCTTGTTGGCCTGGAGGATGCGGTCGATGCCGTCACGCAGCGGCGTGCCCGGCGCGACCATCCGCAATGCTTCGAGTAGCGCCTCCGAACGGCGCATCGGCACAGGCGGCTCCCCCTCGAAGAAGTCGTGGCCGGGCCCGGGATCCTGGGCGACCGCGCCCCCGAGGGTAGCGCAGGGACGCCGCTCGGGGGGAGAGCTCCGGCCCCCAACCTGTCAGGTTTATGTCGCATTCGGGGGGCGGGTGAAGCCCCCAAATGTCACTCTCCCCCGGAGCCGGCGGACGGCGGTGGCGCCGCCGAGCAGGGCCACGGCCAGGAGGATCGGCCGGGCCCAGTCGGTCGCCGACGAGCCCACGTCGACCGTGACCGGCGAGCCGGGCCGCAGCGTGAAGGACCGGGTCCGGCCGGGCACCCCCACCACGAGGCGGACCGCCAGCCCGTCGGCCGCCCGCCCGGCCAGCAGCTGCGCCACCCGGTCGGGGTCGACGCCGGCGTCCCGCAGCCGGGCCGGCAGGTCGGGACTGTTGGCGAAGCCGGTGGCCGCCGCCGCCCCCGGCCCCAGGTCGGCCGTCCCCCGCACCCGGTACGACGTCTTGAGCCACCCCCGCCGCCGGTCGAGCCGGAACCCCCGCAGCGGCCCCTGCGGCCCCGCCAGCTCCCCCACCACGGTGGCGAGGTCCCCCGGCCGGTGGAACGACTTGCTGAGCTCGACCTCGGCCCCCCCGTCCTTCGTCGGCCGGACAGGCGAGATCGTCCACCCGGCCTGATGTAGGTCGGATGTCTGGGCGCCGTCGGTCACCGGCCCGCCGATCACGGCCAGCGCCTCCCGGTCGAGCGCGACCCGGGCCGTGACCGTCCCGCCCCCTCCGTCGTGGACCTTCGCCTCGACCGTGGCGTCCACCCGGCACCCGCCTCCCAGCAGCACCACGGCCAGGGCCAAGACGAGCCGGATCCCGAGCCAACAGCGGCGCACGGCCGGCAGCGTACGGTCCGGACCACCCAATGCCAGGACGCGGGAATCCCGGTGCGGCTGCGAGGACCGCCGCGTACGCTGGCTCTGCCATGAGTTTCCTTGAGGTCGACATCGACGAGCTCGAGGCCCTCGGCCGCCGGCTCCGGGCGCTCAGGGACGGCTTCGACACGATGGGCCGCGACTTCGGCGCCTACCACGAGGCCATCGGTTCTCGGCGGGTGAACGAGCGCCTCGCCCAGGTGGCCGGCAACTGGACGAAACACCGGCAGCGCATCGGTGCCGACATTGAAGAGGCGGCGGCAATGGCGGAAGCGGCCGCTGCCCAGTACCGCCGTACCGAGTCGGGCATCACCGGCGCCGCCCAGGGGACTGAGCCCCCGTGAACTGGGCGCCGCTGGCCGAGGACGATCCGCTCCCGGGGGATCCGCAGGGCGTGGCCCAGCTGCTCAGCCTGCTGCGGGACGAGGCACTGGCTCTCGGCGATACGGCCACCCAGCTCCAGGGCATCGATGCCGGAACCATCTGGCACGGTGACGCGGCGACGGCCTTCCGGCAGCGCCAGGAGCACTTGCAGCCCGACCTCGAGCTCGTCGGGAACCGCATCTACAACACCACCCAGGCGTTGGACCAGTTCGGCCGGGCCATGGACGCCGCCCAGTCCGAGGGCCGGAGGGCCCTGGCCAGCGCCCGTGACGCCGAGGAGCGGATCGCCCGGGCGCGCCGGGGGATCGAGACGATGGCCGGCCAGGTGGGCCCACCGGAGGCACCCGTCCTGTCCGGCCCACTGGCGCGCCCCGATCCCGGCCCGGTCTGGGGCCCCAACTGGCAGGGCCAGCTCGACGAAGCCGAGGCCCAGATGGCCGCCGCCCAGCGCCTCTTCGCCGACGCCTGCGAGATCTACCGCGACGCCGAGCACCGCTGCGACCAGATGCTGGCCGAAACCACCCACGACCACCTCGCGGACCCCCACCACCGCGGCATCTTCGGCACCATCGGCCACGCCTTCGTCAACATCGCCGACCACTTCACCAGCGTCGAAGGCTTCTCCGAGCTCATGGGCGCAACCGCCGCCCTTTGCGGCGTGGCCGGCTTGTTTCCCCCGCTGGCCTTCCTCGAGCCGGTCGCGTTCGCCGCCACAGGGCTCAAGACACTGGCCGACGTCGACCTCGCCGCCACCGGCCAGCGGGGCTGGGGGGAGGTCACCAAGGACGGTATAGGTCTCGCACTCTTCGGAGTCGGACGGGTGGCAACCGTCGGAGCCCGCGGATCGCTCGCGGCCAAAGCAGGCGAGGATCTAGCGGGGGTCAGGCGAGCGGGTGAACTGGGGCAACTCGACGAGTACGAACACGCGATCCGAGGAGGCGAGACACTGACGGGTCGGACCGGAGCGCGCATCGTCGGGAACCAGTCCCGCAAGCTCCTCAGAGCATTCCACGAAGATCAGTTCACGGGGAAGCTACCGTCCTGGCAGCGATCAGTGCACGCCATGCGCCACCCCGACATCGAACTTCCGAGTTCCCAGCAGCTCATGGTCTCACCTCGTGCGGTGAAGTGGGCCTATGGAGCCAAGGCGGTCAAGTTCGCAGGGGGTGCAGCAGATGAACACGAGGTGGCAAAGCTCGTCCGGGAATCTGGCGAGGAAGGAGCCGACCAATGAGCGAAGGGCGCACTCGGCATCCGGGACCCGAAGCGCCGTCCGGCCCGATCGTGCTCCACCCCGAAACGGGGCTTCCGCGCTTCCGCCGGACCGCCAGTCTGCGCGTGCAGGACGGTGTCATCACTGCCACCGACGGAAAGGGCCGCTCCCGAAGCTTTCCGCTCGATGGCACGACGAGCGCCCCCGCCAGGGTGCGGGCCTTCGGAATGGACCAGGAAGGCCTCATGGACGGAGCCGGGAACCTCCTCGCCGTCTGGGAGCACGGGATCTGGGGTGGCGCAGCGATCGTCGACTTTTCTGTGGCTGCCGGAATCAAGTTCGGGACCCAGGACGATCCAGCCCTGCCCCCGTTGCGTTCCGACGGCATCAAGATCTTTGACATCCCGGCGCTGTCGGTGGCGAGCGTCTGCTCAGCGGTCGGGATTGTCGCCTTCGGCGCCAGCCAGTTACACGTCGTTCGCGACGCCATCGCCGTCCCAGTCATGGTTGTCGCCCTGATAGGCGCCCTCGTCGGTTTGATCCTGTGGCGCATGGCGAGCCGCCTCGACCCGAAGGTGGCGGAACGCCGCCGCCAGATCGTCCAGGAAGCTCTCGCCGAGGACGACGGGGATGACGAAG
>DASYFF010000115.1:0-5147 GCA_036498605.1 Acidimicrobiia bacterium
AGAGCCGGATGTTGAGCGGCACGATCGCCGCTCCGAGCTTGAACCCGGCCACCACCAGCTCGCACCAGCCGGGCGAGTTCTGGCCCAGGATGCCGAGCCGGTCGCCGGCCCGCAGACCCCGGGCGGCCAGCCCGGCGGCGATGGCGTCGGTCCGCCGGTCGAGCTCCGTCCAGGTGAGCAGCCGCCCGCCGGAGACGAGGGCCACGTCGTCCGGCTGCCACCGGGCCCAGTAGCGGCAGATCCCGCCGAGATCCACGAGGCGCCCCCTACCGTCGTGAGATACAAGACAAAAGTCGTTGTGTGTCCGACGGTAACACCGGCTAGCCTCTCAGTTCAAGAGTCTCTCGACGTCGTTCGCTTGACGATTTTTGTTGTTTGTGTCACCGTGGTGCCATGGAGCACGGCCCCCTGCGCGTGGACCGGGCCGGCCCCGGCGTGGCCGTTGTCACGCTCAACCGGCCGGGGGCCCACAACGCGCTCGACACCGACTTGCAGCGCCGCCTCGACGGCGCCCTCGGCGCCCTCGAGGCTGACGACGACGTCCGCTGCGTGGTGTTCACCGGCGCCGGAGAGGCGGCCTTCTCCGCCGGCTACGACATCCACGAACTGGCCCGCCTCTCCCCCGACGAGGTGACCCTGGCGCTGCTGCAGCGCGAGGAGTGGATGTGGCGCTACGCCACGCTGCGGATGCCGACCATCGCCGCCCTCAACGGCGTGGCCCACGGCGCCGGCGCCCTCCTGGCCTGCGCCCTCGACCTCCGCGTCGGCTGCGAGCGCACCGACTTCCGCTTCACCGCCGGGGCCTACAACGGTGCCAACGCCACCTGGAACCTGCCGCTGCTCGTCGGGCTGGCCCGGGCCAAGGAGCTGCTGTACACCTCCCGGCGCATCGACGCCGCCGCCGCCGAGCGGATGGGCCTGCTCAACACCGTCGTCCCGTCCGGAACGCTGCTGGAGATGGCGCTGACGCTGGCCGCCGAGATCGCCGTCAACCCGCCGGGCGGGATCGCCGAAGCCAAGCGGCTGCTCCACGCCGGCCCCGGCCGCGGTCTGCAGGACCGCTACGAGGCCGAGAACGTCGTGATGCGCACCAGCCTCCGGCCCAGGCCGATGCCCGAGCTGTTCGCCCGTTTCCTTGACTCCCACCAACCCCAGGAGGCGCCATGTCCCGCCGCGCCGGAGTAGTGCCCCACGGCAGCGAAGCGGCGCAGGCCCACTTCCTCGACGCCGCCGAGGCCTGCTTCGAGCGCTACGGCGTCGTCAAGACCACCATGGAGGACATCGCCAAGATGGCCGGCGTGTCCCGCCCGACCGTCTACCGGCACTTCAACGATCGGGACAGCCTGATCCTGGCCGTGGTCATGCGGCGGGCCTGGTCGCTCATCGGCAAGGCCCAGGCCTTCATCCGTCGCCAGGAGCGCTTCGAGGACCAGCTGGTCGAGGGCCTGCTCTTCCTGGTGAAGACCGGCCGGCGGGATCCTTTCGTCCGGATACTCGTCAGCCCCGAGCACCTCGACATGGCCCAGCAGATCCTGGGGGCCACCGACGCCGTCATCGACCTCACCCAGGAGATGTGGGCGCCGATCCTGGCCGAGGCCGCCGCCCGGGGCGAGCTCAACCCCGGCCTCGAAGGGCGCGACATCGCCGTCTGGCTCACCCACGTGCAGCTGATCATGGTCGGCCGCTTCGACCTGTCCACCGACGACGACGAGATCCGCCGCATGCTGCGGACCTTCCTCGCCCCGGCGTTCCTGGCCGCCCCGGTTGCCGTAGGAGGCCGATGATCCAGGTGTACTGCCCGGCCGACGGCCGCCTCGTCACCGAGGTCCGCCGGGCCACCTCCGCCGACGTGCGGGCGGTGGCGGCGGCCCTGCGGCGGGAACAGCCCGCCTGGGAGGACCTCGGCCCGGAGGGACGGGCCCGGCACCTCCGGGCCTGGCGCGATTGGTTCCTCGACAACGAGCGCCGCCTCGCCGAGATGGTGCAGGCCGAGACGGGCAAGACGTGGAACGACGCCGCCCTCGAGCCGACGATCGGCATCGACCTCATCAACTACTTCACCAGGCACGCCGCCGAGTTCCTGGCCCCCCGCAAGGTGGCACCCCACGGCCCGGCCGGAGCGACGAAACGGCTCCGGCTGACGTTCCGGCCCCACCCGCTGGTGGGGCTGATCACGCCGTGGAACGGGCCGATCGGCAACCCGATCCTCGACGTCGTCGGCGCGCTGGTGGCCGGCTGCGCCGTACTGTCGAAGCCGTCGGAGTTCACGCCTCTGTCGTGGACGGAGGCGGTGCGGGGCTGGCGGGAGGACGTCGGCGCCCCGCCGATCCTCGCCTCCGTGACCGGCGACGGCACGACCGGCGAGGCGGTGGTCGACGCCGTCGACATGGTCATGTTCACCGGTTCGGCCCGCACCGGCCGGCGGATCGCCGCCCGGGCCGGCGAGCGGCTCATCCCCTGCAGTCTCGAACTCGGCGGCAAGGACGCCATGATCGTCCTGGCCGACGCCGACCTCGACCGGGCGGCGGCCGCCGCCACCTGGGGCGCCATGCTCAACGCCGGCCAGGCCTGCATCTCCGTCGAACGGGTCTACGTGGAGGCGCCGGTCCACGACGCGTTCGTGGCCAAGGTGACCGCCCGGGTGGAGGCGCTGCGGGTGGGGATGGACGGGCCGGGCGAGTTCAGCGCCGAGGTCGGGGCCATCGCCACGCCGGCCCAGCTGGCCATCATCGAGGCCCACGTGGCCGACGCCTTGGCCCGGGGCGCCCGTGTGACGACCGGCGGCCGGCGGCGGGAGCCGGGCCTGTTCTTCGACCCGACGGTGCTGGTCGATGTCGACCACACGATGGACTGCATGCGCCACGAGACGTTCGGCCCCACGCTGCCGATCATGAGGGTGGCCGACGAGGAGGAGGCCATCCGGCTGGCCAACGACTCCCCCTACGGGCTCTCCGCCAGCATCTTCACCGGCGACGCCGCCCGGGCCGACCGGGTCGCCGGCCGGCTCGAGGCCGGGGCCGTCAACGTGAACAACGTCCTCAGCAACCTGTTCCAGCTGCCGCTGCCGATGGGCGGCTGGAAGGAGTCGGGGCTCGGCTCCCGCCTCGGCGGCGCCACCGCCGTCCTCAAGTTCTGCCGCCCCCAGGCCCGGGTGGCCGAGCGGTTCGCGCTCCCGGCGGAGCCGTACTGGTTCCCGGTCTCCCGCCGGAAGGCGATGCTCCAGGCCCGGTTCATGCGGCTGCTCGGCGCGCAGGACTGGCGCCGGCGCCTGGGGCTCACCGGAAAGGCCTCCGGATGACGACCGACGCCGCCACCTCCGGCACCGACGTCCTTCCGGTCCCGCCGCACATCGTGAACGGGCTGCTCGAGCACCTGCGCAACGGGACGACCGACGAGTGCGAAGGCATCCTGCGCCTCGACCCGGCCATCTTCACCGATCCCGACATCGCCGCCCGGGAGCGGGCTCGGATCTTCGGGCGGGTGCCGTTCATCGCCGCCCACGGCTCCGAGGTGCCCGAACCCCATGACGTGCTGGTGAAGCGACTGCCCCGCAACGTCGTCATCATCGCCCGCCTGCCCGATCGGTCGGTCCGTGTGCTGGTCAACATGTGCCGCCACCGCGGCGCCCGCCTGGCCGACGACGGCGCCGGCCGCTGCCGCCTGTTCACCTGCCCGTACCACGGATGGTCCTACGAGCTCGACGGCCGCTTGCGCAACATCACCTTCCGGGATTCGTTCGGCCCGGCCGACGAGGCGGCGCTGGGATTGGTGAGCCTGCCGGCCGAGGAGCGCCACGGCTTCATCTGGGTCATCGACGACGCCGGCGCGGCCATCGACGTCGGCGCCTGGCTGGGGCCCGAGACCGATGAGATCCTGGCCGCCTACGGCCTGGGCGCCCTGGTCTGCTACCGGGCCGGCACCTTCGCCGAACCGGTCAACTGGAAGATCATGCACGACGCCTTCCTCGACGGGTACCACATCAAGTTCGTGCACCCGAACTCCGCCGCCCGCTACATCCACACCAACACGTACGTGATCGAGGACCAGGGGCGGCACTGCCGGTTCGCCTCACCCCGCAAGAGCCTCGACCGGTGGCTCGACACCGACCCGCCCGACGGCGAGGCGATGGCCGGACACATCATCCTCAGCCACTTCATCGGGCCGAACTGCACACTGCTGCAGATGGCCGACAACTACCAGCTGCTGTCGTTCTTCCCGGTGTCGGACAACCCGGCGGAGAGCCACATGGAGATGCGGCTGCTGGTTCCGCCGCTGGAGGCCAGCGGCCTGACGGCGGCCGCCTGGGCGGAGAAGTGGGACAAGAACTGGCAGATCCTCGAGACGGTGCTGCTCGGCGAGGACTTCCCCCTGCTGCGGGGCATCCAGCACGCCTACGCCAACCAGGCGGCCACCGCCACGGTCCTCGGCCGCAACGAGGTCCTCAACCAGGCCTTCCACCGTGAAGTGGCCCGGATGCGAGACAAGGAGAGCCCGTGACCGAACGGCGGATCCCGTCCGAGCTGGTCGTCGACTTCGACATTCACGACGACGAGCTGACCCCCAAGGTCTACGAGCGCTACGACGAGCTGCGCCGCACGTGCCCGGTCGCCTGGAGCGAGCACCACGGCGGGCACTGGGTCGTCACGCGCTACGCCGACATCCGCGAGGTCACTCACCGCCCCGACGTCTTCTCCAACCAGCCGGTGGCCATCCCCCCGAACCTCGGCCAGGACCAGCCCCTGATCCCGCTGGAGATCGACCCGCCCGACCACGGCCACTACCGGCAGATCCTCACGCCGCTCTTCTCCCCCGCCCGCATGCAGGCCCTCGAGCCGCAGATCCGTTCGCTGGTCAACGACCTCATCGACGGCTTCGCCGATCGGGGCGAGTGCGAGTTCATCGAGGAGTTCGCCCGCCCCCTGCCGACCTCGGTGTTCCTCGGCGTGATGGGCTGGCCGCAGGAGGACGCCCCTCAACTGCTGCGCTGGACGCAGGACATCATCGAGGGCAAGCCGGGCGGCACCGACGAGGAGTCGAACGAGGTCCGCACCGCCACTGGCTTCGAGGTCTACGGCTATTTCGCCGAGCTGCTGGACCGGGCCTACGACGAGCCGGGCGACGACATCATCTCCCAGCTCACCCGGGCC
>DASYFF010000116.1:0-6048 GCA_036498605.1 Acidimicrobiia bacterium
TGCGGCGATCCCTCGCCGCCCGGCGTAGGAGCCGTTGTCGTAGGGCGGCGGGTTGAAGGTGGTGATCAGGTTCCCGCTCAGATCGAGGGCGACGATCCCCGGGTAGAGCGGGCAGTTGGCGCTCGCCCCACCGGTGTCGGGGCAGCTGGCGCCGTTGACGCCCCAGTGGGTGAACGAGCCTCCGACGTAGACCCGGTTGCCCACCGCGTCCAGTGAGTGGACGGAGGCGCTGGGCCCGCCGTTGATCGTGAAGCTCGTGTCGAGCGTGCCGTCGTCGGGCTGGCCCTCGTCCAGCTTCAAGGCGGCGAGGCGGCTGACCGGGTGGCCGTTGACGTTGTTCACCCGGCCGCCGATGTAGAGCCGCTTGCCGTCGGGCGACACCGCCAGTGACTCGACCGTGCATGCCGACGAGCTCGAGGGATCGAGGTTGGGGCTGCAGTTCCCGTTCGACGAGATGACGGCGTTCTTCGTGAAGTAGGAGTTCGGGATCGGTCGGCCGGTCTTGGAGTCGAGCTCGGCCAGGTAGCGCATGGGCGGGTTGGACGTGGCCTCGGGCTTCACCCCGGTGTCCCACCCGTCGGGGAAGAACCCGGCGACGAAGATCCGGTCGCCGATCTGGACGATGCCCCGCACCTCGTAGGCGTAGTTGGGCGTATTGGAGGCGTTGCAGGGGTTCTGATGGGCCTGTTGGCCCGGCGCCGGTGTCGGGGCGTTGCCGCACACGATGCGGAACGGGTGGCTGGGGTCGACCAGCGTGGCGGGCCCGGTCCCGTACGTGCCGGGCACGGCGTCCGACGAGTAGGTCTGCGTGGTGTTCAGCGGGGCCATGGTGGTCACGGTCGTGGCGGTGTTGGGGTCGGTGCCCGGCCCGGAGATGACACCGCCGCCCGTCGTGGGTGCGCTGTTGTTCCCGCCGCCGGCGGCCCCCGAGTAGACGGCCATGCCGACGATGGGCCGGGTCAGGGCGCCCGTCGGGTGGCCGAGGTCGGTGGCGTCGCCGAAGCTGGCCAGCGACCCGTCCTGACCGACGGCCCAGTAGCCGGCCCCGGTCGGGGTCGGGGCGACGGTGGCCACCGACTTGAGCGCCGTGGCCGACCCGAGGGCGGCAGCGTCGCCGAAGGGGAAGATCTTCCCGTCGGAGCCGACCAGCCAGTAGCCCTTGCCCGACGGGGTCGGGGCCATGCCCGAGATCGGCTTGGCCAGCGTCTGGCCGCCGGTCGAGCCGAAGAAGGCGGCGTCGCCGAAGCTGAAGATGCCACCGTCGGTCGCCACCATGCGGTAGCCGTGGCCGGTGCCCGAGGGCGACATGCCGGTGATCGGCTTGTTGAGCTTGATGGCCCCGGTCGAGCCGGCGAAGCCGGCGTCGCCGAAGGCGAAGATCCCGCCGTCGGAGGCGACCAACCAGTAGCCGTTGCCCGACGGGGTGGCGGCCATCCCCACGATGGGCTTGTTGAGCTTCATGGCTCCGGTGGAACCCCAGAAGTGGGCGTCGCCGAAGGAGAAGATGCCGCCGTCGGAGGCGACGAGCCAGTAGCCGTTGCCGGACGGGGTGGCGGCCATGCCCACGATGGGCATGTTCAGCTTGATCGCCCCGGTGGAGCCGAAGAACTTCGCCCCCCCGTAGGAGAAGATGCCGCCGTCGGAGGCGACCATCCAGTACCCGGAGGACGGACCGGCGCCGGCCGCGCCGGCCGGGGCGGCGGCGCCCGAGCTGAGCAGCGGCGTGAGCGCCGTCAGGACGAGTGCCAGCGCGACAACGGCACGCCGGAGGCGGGAGGGGGGCGAAAAGTACATAACACTCCGTTCGGCACAGGCGGAGAGAAGACAGCCCAGATGTGAGGGGGTATCCGTGGTGAGATACGCCTTCTTCGGGCAGAACTCCTGCTCCCCCCTTGCCAATCGGCCCCCGAGGGGATCAGTCAGCGCTCAACTTCCTCAATATTGTTGATCGCGCAGCGCCTGGGCGAAGACGTGGATCATCTGGGGGGCGGAGCGGCTCGGCTCGACCAGCTGGCCGAGGGCCCCGGCCATCCGCCAGATGACGTCGGCCCCGGCCACGGCCAAATCGGCCGGCTCGTTGGCCCGCAGGAACATCTCTATCGCCTCCTCGTCGCCGGCGGCGATGGCCAGGGCCAGGCTGAGCACGGCGTCGAGGCTGTCGGGATCGGGGCGGTCCATCCCCCCATCCTCGCCGACTAGGGCGTGAAGGCGGGCACCGGCGGGATGACGGGGTGGTCGGACAGCGCGGTCCGCACCGCTTCGAGACCGTGGCCCCGGCGGGGGGCATAGAAGGTCATCGACACGAGCCGGGGGGAGTAGACCTGGATCGACAGGGCCTGGGCCCGCCCGGTGTTCACGACGTCGTGGATGTAGTCAGGCCCGAAGGCCGAGCTGGCCCCAGGCCGCAGCCGCCGGCGGCGGAGGCGGGCGGTGTCGGGATCGGCGGCGTACGTCTCGGCCAGCTCGCCGGCCACGACGCACAGGGCGCCGGAGGCGCCGCCGTGGTCGTGCAGCTCGACGTGCTCGCCGCCCGGCCAGCCCTGGAGCCAAACCTCCGAGTGCTCGTTGACGAGGAGGGGCTCCACCCAGCGCCCGGTGGCGCCGTGGTGGACCAGCGGGCGCCACTCGGCCGGCTGCTCGGCCCACCCCTGGGCCACGGCGGCCAGCCACTGCAGCGCGGGCGAACGGAACGTGCGGCGGACGAAACGAGACATTCGATACCCCCAGCGGGTCGGCGGAGTGTTCCCGGTTGAACACTCCCACAGGAGTGTAAACCTGACCTGGGGCGGTGTCAAAGCCGCGTTCGCCGCGACCCTGTCGCCGGACGGCGGCGACTTGGAGGGGCCTTCCAGGGCAGCGCCAATTAAGGGAACGTGAAGGCACGTCTGCTCCGCAGCCTCATCGCCGAGAGGGTCTCCACCGGGGCCGCTCCCGGCGAGGACTGGACGGTCGGGCGCTGCCGTCACTGCGACACGCGGGTCTGGCTGTCGAACGCCTGGCGGGAACTGCTGGCCGGCGACCCCCAGGCCATTGCCTCCTGCTTCGAGTGCGCCTGCGCCCAGGTGGAGGATCCCAGCTAGCACCCCGCGCCGAATCCGATGGTGCCGGCGGCCCCGGGATGGGCAGACTCCAGGGTGTGAACAGCTTCTCCACCCGTGCCCCCATCACGGTCGGGGATCGGCGCTACGAGATCTTCCGGCTGTCCGCCCTCGCGGGAACCGACCGCCTCCCGTACTCGCTGAAGATCCTCCTCGAGAACCTCCTCCGCTTCGAGGACGGCGTCACCGTCACGGCCGCCGACATCGAGGGCCTCGCCGCCGGCGAGCGGGGCGACGACTCCGAGATCGCCTTCCGGCCGGCCCGCGTCCTGATGCAGGACTTCACCGGCGTCCCCGCCCTCGTCGACCTGGCCGCCATGCGCGACGCAGTGGCCGAACGGGGCGGCGACCCGGCCGGCCTCGAGCCCGGCATCCCAGTCGACCTCGTCATCGACCACTCGGTCTCCGTCGACGTGTTCGGCGTGGCCGACGCCATCGTCCGCAACTCGGCGTTGGAGTTCGAGCGGAACCGGGAGCGCTACCAGTTTCTCCGCTGGGGCCAGCAGGCCTTCGACACGCTGCGGGTGGTCCCGCCCGCCACCGGCATCTGCCACCAGGTCAACCTGGAGTACCTGGCCACGGTCGTCGCCGCCCGGGACGGGCTGGCCTTCCCCGACACCCTGGTCGGCACCGACTCCCACACCCCGATGGTCAACGGCCTCGGCGTCGTCGGGTGGGGCGTGGGCGGCATCGAGGCCGAGGCGGCCATGCTCGGCCAGCCGATCTCCATGCTGGTCCCGCCGGTCGTGGGCTTCCGTCTCGCCGGCCGGCTCCCCGAGGGGGCGACGGCCACCGACCTCGTCCTCACCGTCACCGAGCGCCTGCGCCGCCACGGCGTGGTGGGCAAGTTCGTCGAGTTCTACGGCCCGGGAGTGGCCAACGTCCCGCTCGAGAACCGGGCCACGATCGGCAACATGTCGCCGGAGTACGGCTCGACCGTCACGATCTTCCCCGTCGACGACGAGACGCTGCGCTACCTGCGCTTCACCGGCCGGCCGGCGGAGGCGGTGGCCCTCGTGGAGGCCTACGCCAAGGAGCAGGGGCTGTGGCTCGACCCGGCGGCCGAGCCGGCCTTCTCCGAGATCCTCGAGCTTGACCTCGCCACCGTCGAGCCCTCGCTCGCCGGCCCCGCCCGGCCCCAGGACCGGGTGCCCCTGCGGGAGTCGAAGCGGCGGTTCGTGGCCGCCCTCGGCCAGGCCCTGCCCGACCTGGCGCCCGACAGCCACGACGAGGCGGTGGCCGAGTCGTTCCCGGCCAGCGACCCCCCGGGCGACGGCGGCGGTGCCGACGGGAAGCCCGACCCCGCCCCGACGGTGGACGCGGTGCCCAGCACCGACCGGCCCCGGCGCCGGGTGAAGGTGGCCACGGCCGGCGGGGAGTTCGAGCTCGACCACGGCCACGTGGCCATCGCCGCCATCACCAGCTGCACCAACACGTCGAACCCCCAGGTCATGGTGGCCGCCGGGCTGCTGGCCCGGAAGGCCGTCGAGCGGGGGCTGGCCACCAAGCCGTGGGTGAAGACCTCGCTGGCCCCCGGCTCCCGGGTGGTCATGGACTACTACGAGCGGGCTGGGCTCGTGCCCTACCTCGACAAGCTCGGCTTCAACCTCGTCGGGTTCGGCTGCACGACCTGCATCGGCAACTCCGGGCCGCTGCCGCCGGAGATCTCGGCCGCCGTGAACGACAACGGGCTGGCGGTCGTCGCGGTGCTGTCGGGCAACCGGAACTTCGAGGGCCGGATCAACGGCGACGTCCGTATGAACTACCTCGCCTCACCGCCGCTGGTGGTGGCCTACGCCCTGGCCGGCACCATGGACATCGACCTCTACTCGGAGCCGCTGGGGACGGGCGCCGACGGCACCCCGGTGTTCCTGCGCGACGTCTGGCCGACCACGGCCGAGGTCACCGAAGTCGTGCAGTCCTCGCTCGAGTCGGACATGTTCCGGAGCGCCTATGGCCGGGTGTTCGAGGGCGAGGAACGGTGGCGGGCGCTACCGACGCCGGCCGGTGACCGCTACCGATGGGACGGGTCGTCGACCTACGTCCGCCAGCCGCCCTACTTCGTCGATCTCCCCGACGAGCCGGAGCCGCTGGCCGACCTCGCCGGCGCCAGGGTGCTGGCGGTGCTGGGCGATTCCGTGACCACCGACCACATCTCGCCGGCGGGGGCGATCCACCCCGACAGCCCGGCCGGGCGGTGGCTGGTCGAGCAAGGTGTGGAACCGGCCGACTTCAACTCCTACGGATCCCGGCGGGGCAACCACGAGGTGATGATCCGGGGCACCTTCGCCAACCGCCGGATCCGCAACCGGCTGGCGGGCGGCGCCGAGGGCGGGGTCTCCCGCCACCTGCCCGAGGCCGACGTCGTGCCGATCTACGACGCCGCCATGGGCTACGCCGCCGACGGCGTGCCGCTGGTGATCCTGGCCGGGAAGGAGTACGGGTCGGGGTCGTCCCGGGACTGGGCGGCCAAGGGGACGACGCTGCTCGGGGTGCGAGCGGTGCTGGCCGAGAGCTTCGAGCGGATCCACCGCTCGAACCTCATCGGGATGGGCGTGCTGCCGTTGCAGTTCGCCGCCGGAGACTCGGTGGCGTCGTTGGGCCTGACCGGCGAGGAGACGATCTCGGTGGCCGGCCTGGCCGGTTGCGCGACCAAGGAGCTGATCGGCCGGCGCCTGACTGTGGAGGCGGACGGGCGCTCATTGGAAGTCGTGCTGCGCATCGACACGCCCATGGAGGCGGAGTACCTCCGCCACGGCGGGATCCTGCAGTACGTGCTTCGTCAACACCTGCACCATTCGTCGCCGTGAGACTTGCCCTCTTTGCCGGTTGGCACAGGAGCCGACCGTCCGGGCTGCGAAACGTACGTCCGAGTTGGTCGGTGGTGGCGCCTCCAGCTGGCTCGCTTCTCCTCCTTCCGGTGTCGAGGGGTCATCCGGGCTTCGGATGG
>DASYFF010000117.1:0-18718 GCA_036498605.1 Acidimicrobiia bacterium
CCTTCGCCGCTTCGACGGTCGAGATGCTCGTGCCCCAGGTCGGGTCGGCGGCGTTGGCGAACAACTCCGGCACGCCCGACGGTCCGGTCCACACGGAGGGAACGGTGGTCGTGGTCGTGTCCTGGGCGGGGAGGACGTCGGGGCCCCGGTCGAACAGGGCCACAGAACCGCCGGACACGGCCGCCATGCCGACGATCGGCCGGCCGGGGGTCAGCGGACTGGCGACGTCGGCCGCGTCGCCGAAGGCCAGCTGCTCACCGGACGCCGACGCCTGCCAGTAGCCGGCGCCGGTGGGGCTCGGGATCATGGCCACCACCGACCGGGCCCCGGCCGCCGGCCGCTCCGGGGCCGAACCCCGGTAGGCGGCGTCGCCGAAGGAGAAGATCCCGCCGTCGGAGGCTACGAGCCAGTAGCCGTCGCCCGCGGGAGTGGTGGCGATGCCGGTGATCGGCCGGGCCAGGGTGATGGCGCCGGTGGAGCCGAAGAAGTGGGCGTCGCCGAAGGAGAAGATCCCGCCGTCGCTGGCCACCAACCGGTAGCCGACCCCGCTCGACGTGGCCGACATCCCCACGATCGGCCGGTTCAGGTGGATGGCGCCCGTCGAACCGAAGAAGCCCGCATCACCGAACGAGAAGATCCCCCCATCGCTGGCCACCAACCAGTACCCAGCCCCGCTCGGCGTCGCCGCCATCCCCACGATCGGCCGGTTCAACCGGATGGCGCCCGTCGAACCGAAGAACCCCGCATCACCGAACGAGAAGATCCCCCCATCGCTGGCCACCAACCAGTACCCCGCCCCGCTCGGCGTCGCCGCCATCCCCACGATCGGCCGGTTCAGGTGGATCGCCCCCGTCGAACCGAAGAAGCGTGCGCTGCCGGCGGCGAAGACACCCCCGTCGTCGGCCACCAGCCAGTAACCGGGCGCGACAGGACCACCGGGCGGCCCGGTGTGGTCGATGACGGCCCGGCCGGAGGACCCATCAGAATGGGATCCAGCCTCGGCGACGCCGGGACGCGCCACCAGCGGGCCCATGCCCGCCACCACGACCGCGGCCAGTCCAAGGGCGCGACAACGCCGCGACGCGCCCGTCGACAAACGGAGTATCCGTCGCATCCCTCTGCTCCCCAGCCTCAGGTGATGGACAACGACCAAATACGACAAAGGGAGCGAAATGTCCTGCTCCGGACAAAAGTTATTTTTGGGACAGCTCCCCGAGTGCGGCCCGAACCCGGCGCACGGCCCGTTCCCGGCCGAGGAGCACGATGGAGTCGAACAGCGGCAGCCCGGCGTGGGTGCCCTCGACGGCGGCGTAGACGGCCGGGAGACCCTTGCGGGGCTTGATGTCGAGCTTCTCGAGGACGGGCCGGAGGTCGACGGCCTCCACCGTCCACTCGCAGGTCTCGAGGTGGTCGGCCACCGCGGCCAGGATCTCCCCCACCCGCTCGGTGGCCCGGAGGCGTTCGAGCGATTCGGGGGCGATGGCGAACTCCTCCTCGGGGACGAAGAGGAACCAGGCGGCGTCGGCCGCCCCGACCAGCGTCACCGCCCGCTCCCGGGCGATGGCCATGGCCCCGGCGAAGACCTCGGGGTCGAGCCGGTCCCCGTAGCGGGCCTCGCCAAACGGAAGGCAGCGCGCCACGAGCTCTGCGGACGGGAGCGCCCGGATGTACTCCCCGTTCATCCAGTTGAGCTTCTCGTGGTCGAAGAAGGCCGGCGACGGCGCCACCCGGGCGAGGTCGAACTCCGCCGCCAGCTCGTCGAGCGTGGCGATCTCCCGGCTGGACCCGTCCTCGGCCGGTGGGAGCGAGAACCCCAGCAGGCCGAGGTAGTTGCGCAGCGCCTCGGGCAGGTAGCCCCGGTCCCGGAAGTCCTCCAGCGACACCGCGCCGTGGCGTTTCGACAGCTTGGCCCGGTCGGCGCCGACCAGCAGCGGCAGGTGGGCGAAGACCGGCCGGCCCTCGATGCCCAGAGCCGCCCGCAGGGCCAGCATCCGGTGGGTGGTGTCGGTCAGGTCCTCGCCCCGGATGACGTGGGTGATGCCGGTGTCGGCGTCGTCGAGGGCGTTGGCCAGGTAGAAGACCGGCGCCCCAGAGGTCCGCACGATCACGAAGTCGGGGATCGTGCTCCAGGGGACGCTGACCTCGCCCCGGATGAGGTCGGTGAAGGAGCTGACGCCGTCGTCGGGGGTCCGGAAGCGGATCGACCGGGGCCGGCCCTCGCCGGCCCGCGCCGCCCGCTGCTCCGCCGTCAGGTCCCGGCAGTGCCCGTCATAGCCGGGGTCGGCCGGACCCCGGGCCTTGCGGGCCTCGTAGCGGGCGTTGATCTCCTCCTCGGTGCAGAAGCACTCGTAGGCCGCGCCGGAGGCCAGCAGCTGGCGGGCCGCCTCGAGGTGGCGGTCGAAGCGGGCCGACTGGAAGTACGGCCCCTCGTCCCAGTCGAGGCCCAGCCACCGCAAGGTGGTCTGGATGCCCTCGGTCCAGTCCGTGCGGGACCGCTCGACGTCGGTGTCCTCGATGCGCAGGACGAAGGTGCCGCCGGTGTGGCGGGCGTAGAGCCAGTTGAACAGGGCGGTGCGGGCGCCGCCGACGTGGAGGAACCCGGTCGGCGACGGCGCGAACCGGACCCGGACGCCTTCGTTCACGAAGCGGCGGCCAGGCCCAGCAGGCTGCGCCACTCAGTGGCGATCCGCTCCCGGACCTGGTCGGGCCGCTGCCGGATCACCGCGTCGGGAATGCCCTCCACCAGGGCGATGCGCCGGGGGTAGTCGTGGCCGATCCGGGCGACGGCGAGCCGGCGCCACTCGACCAGCTCGGCGGGCGGGTCGCCCAGCCAGCCGAACAGCGTGAGGCCCAGCTCCACGTCGGCCCGGACGGGGGCCCGGCCGAACAGCCCGCCCCGGCGCATGGCCACCTGGGCGGCCAGCGCCTCGGCGTCGTGGACCGTCTCCGGGCGCACGGCGGTGATCTGGTCACCGAATCGCTCGGCCAGCGTCAGGGCGTAGCCGCTGTCGGGCCCGGGCGTGCCGAACAGCAGGCCGTTGCAGCCCGGCCCGGCGGCGGGGTCGATGTCGCCCGGCCGGGCCGCCCGCCATCCCGCCGCCGGCGGGATGGCCACCGACCGGCGCGGCGCGTCCTCCTGCCGGGTGGGCACGTACGGATCAACGGCCATATGTCGGGAACGCTACCCGGCGGGCTGCTCCCCCGACGCCTCGGCGCTGAGCAGGCCGTGGACGATCGAGTCGGCCAGCGCCTGCCACGACGCCTCGATGATGTTCTCCGAGACGCCGATGGTGCTCCACGACCGTTCCTCGTCGGCCGAGTCGAGCAGCACCCGGGTGACGGCGCCCGTCCCCTTGTGGGTGTCGAGGACCCGGACCTTGTAGTCGGTCAGGTGGATGCCGGCAAGCGCCGGGTGGGCCTGCCCGATCGCCTGGCGCAGCGCCTGGTCGAGGGCGTTGACCGGGCCGTTGCCCTCGGCGGTGGCGATGACCCGCTCCCCCGCCGTCTCGAGCTTGATGGTGGCCTCGGTGGTGACCTCGCCGTCGGCCTGCTTCTCGACGATGACCCGGAAGCTCTCCAGCCGGAAGAACTCCTGCTGCCAGCCCGACGCCCCCCGCAGCAGCAGCTCGAACGAGGCGTCGGCCACCTCGAAGTGGTAGCCGGCGTGCTCCAGCGTCTTGAGGCTCTCGAGCACGTCGCCGACTTTGTCGTCGGCAAGGTCGAGCCCGAGGTCCTTGGCCCGCTTGGCCACCGTGGAGCGCCCGGCCATCTCCGACACCACGAACCGGGTCAGGTTGCCGACGGCGTCGGGCTCGATGTGCTCGTAGGCGTCGCGGGCCCGGGAGATGGCGCTGGTGTGCAGCCCCGCCTTGTGGGCGAAGGCGCTCTGGCCGACATAGGGGGCCTGGGAATCCAGTGTCAGGTTGACCAGCTCGGCGATGTGGTGCGACACCGGCGTGAGCAGCTCGAGCCGCTCCCGGGGCACGGTCTCGATCCCCATCTTCAGCGTGAGGTTGGGGATGATCGCCGTCAGGTTGGCGTTGCCCGTCCGTTCCCCGTAGCCGTTGATGCAACCCTGCACCTGCACCACGCCCTGGCGGACGGCGGCCAGGGCGTTGGCCACGGCGCAGCCGGCGTCGTTGTGGAAGTGGGCGCCGAGCCCCGCCTCGGGGAGGGCGGCCCGGACGTCGGCCACGGTCTGCTCCACAACGTGGGGCAGGGTGCCGCCGTTGGTGTCGCACAGGACGAGGCGGGTGGCGCCGGCCTCGTGGGCTGCCCGCAGCACCCGCAGGGCGAACTCCGGGTTGTTGCGGTACCCGTCGAAGAAGTGCTCGGCGTCGAGGAAGACCTCGAGCCCTGCGGTGTTGAGGAACTCCACCGAGTCACGGACCATGGCCACGGCCTCGTCGAGCGTGGTCCGCAGCGCCTCGGTGACGTGGTAGTCCCACGACTTGGCCACGATGCAGGCCACCGGCGTGCCGGCCTTGACCAGGTTGCGGAGCACCTCGTCCTCGTCGGCCTTCACCCCGGCCCGTCGTGTCGAGCCGAAGGCCACCAGCTGGGAGCGCTCCAGATGCAGCTCGGCCGGCGCCCGCTCGAAGAACTCGGCGTCCTTGGGGTTGGCGCCGGGCCAGCCGCCCTCGATGTAGTCGACCCCGAGGTGGTCGAGCTGCTCGGCAACCTTCAGCTTGTCAGCCACCGTCAGGGAGATCCCCTCCCGCTGCGAACCGTCGCGCAGGGTGGTGTCGTAGATCTCGACCCGGGTGGGCCAACCGTCGTTCTTAAGAACTTCGGACATGTTCGAGCCATCCCTTGTACGTCTCGACCTCGCCCCGGATGGTGGCGAAGTACATCTCCTGGATCTTGCGGGTCACCTCACCCGGCTCCCCGATCACCCGGTCGTCGACCGCCCGGATGGGCACCACCTCGGCGGCCGTCCCGGTGAGGAACGCCTCGTCGGCGATGTAGAGGTCGCTGCGGAGGATGTTCTCCTCCACCACCTCGTAGCCCAGGTCGCGGGCGATGACCATGATCGAGTCGCGGGTGATCCCGTCGAGCGCCCCCGCCGACAACGGGGGCGTCGTAATTCGGCCCCCCTTGACGACGAACAGGTTCTCGCCGGTGCACTCCGAGACGTGGCCCTGCGAGTTCAGGAGAATGGCCTCGTCGTAGCCCGCCTTGAGGACTTCGACCTTGGCCAGGCTGGAGTTGACGTACAGGCCGGTGACCTTGGCCGCCGGTGGGATCATGTTCGGGTCCTGGCGGCGCCAGGAGGCGATCTTGCACCGCACGCCGTGCTTGATGCCCTCCTCGCCGAGGTACGTGCCCCACGGCCAGACGGCGATCGACACGTTGACCGTGCAGGGCAGCGGGTTGAGCCCCATCTCGCCGTAGCCCAGGTAGACGAGCGGCCGGATGTAGCAGGCCTCGATGTTGTTGACCCGCACCGTCTCCTTGGTCGCCTCGACGAGCTGCTCCACGGAGAACGGACACTCGATCATCAGCATCTTGGCCGACTGCAGCAGGCGGCGGATGTGGTCGGTGAGGCGGAACACGGCCGGGCCCTGGGCCGTGGCGTAGGCCCGGATGCCCTCGAAGACCCCGGAGCCGTAGTGCAGGGTGTGGGTGAGAACGTGGATCTTGGCGTCGTCCCAGTCGACGAGGTCGCCGTCCATCCAGATCTTGTCCACCTTGGAAATGGGCATCCTGCTACGCCTCCTGGGTGATCGCTTCGGCGACCAGGTCGCCGACTTCCGATGTCGAGTGTCCCATCGTGGCCGCCGTCGTGCCGCCCAGCTTGGACAGTACGGCCCCGACGCCCCGTTCGATCCGATCGGCGGCGCTCTCCTCGCCGAGGAAGCGGGCCAGCATCCCCGCCGACAGGACGGCGGCCAGCGGGTTGGCCCGGCCCGTCCCGGCGATGTCGGGGGCCGAGCCGTGGACGGGCTCGAAGAGGCTGGGCCGGTCCCGGGGCGGGTTGAGGTTGCCGGAGGCGGCGAGACCCATGCCGCCCGCCACCGCCGCCCCCAGGTCGGTGAGGATGTCGCCGAAGAGGTTGTCGGTCACCACCACGTCGAAGCGCTCCGGGCTCTCCACCATGTAGAGGCAGGCGGCGTCGACGTGGACGTAGCCGGTCTCCACGTCGGCGTACTCCGCGGCCAGGTCGGTGAAGGCCCGCTGCCAGAGGTCGCCGGCGAAGGTCAGCACGTTGGTCTTATGGCACAGCGTCAGGTGCTTGCGGGCCCGGGTGCGGGCCAGCTCGAAGGCGTAACGGAGGCAGCGGTCGACGCCGAGGCGGGTGTTGACGGACCCCTGGGTGGCGACCTCGTTGGGGGTGCCCCTGCGCAGGAACCCGCCCTCGCCGGCGTAGGCGCCCTCGGTGTTCTCCCGGATGACGACCATGTCGATGTCGTCGGGGCCCTTGCCGGCCAGCGGCGTGGGGGCGCCGGGGAGGAGGCGGACGGGCCGGAGGTTGACGTAGAGGTCGAACTCGAAGCGCAGCCGGAGCAGCAGCCCCCGCTCCAGCACGCCGGGGGGGACCTCCGGGGTGCCGACGGCGCCGAGGAGGATGGCGTCGAGGCCGGCCAGTTCGCCGAGCACGGAGTCGGGCAGGACCTCGCCCGTCCGCAGATAGCGGGCGCCGCCGAGGTCGTACTCGACGGCGTCGACCGCCACACCGGCGGCGGCGAGCGCCTTGCGGGCCTCGGCGATGACCTCAGGGCCGATGCCGTCCCCGGCCAGGATGCCGATCTTGTGGGTCAAAGGGATCTCCTCAGGGTGAGCGTAAAAAACCGCCCACCGAGGTGGACGGTCAGAGGCGAACGCCGGCGGGGCGGCGTTCGCTAGGTAATAACGAAGACGACGGTCTGCATCGACATACGGCATCAGGGTCGCAGTTGGATCGACGGGCTGTCAACTTCTGGCGGGGGGAGGAATGCCACGGACGGTGAGCAACCGGAACAAAAACCGCGAACTAGGCACGAGTGCCAGAAAGTCGTACAATATGGATCGCTGGGGAAAGCAAGAGAAGTGGTCGGCGCTGCCGGCCGCTGTGCTGGGGAGCCTCTTGAACTTGCACTGCCTGCGGCTGGGGAGCCATGCAGTCAGGACATCGAGGTCTGCTCACGCGTCAGTGGCCCGGGTGCCCACGCCTCCACTCCGACGGAGAGAGGTGTGCGAATGATGCGGACGAGGCTCATGCAAGCGGTCTTGGGGTTCACGGCCCTGACCCTGCTGGTCGGGAGCTTCAAGGTCATGGGCTCCAAGCCCAAGCCGCCCGCCCCGACGACGGTCACCGTCTCCCGGGGTGTGGTGCTGGCCAGCGTGAACGCCACCGGCAACGTGTCGGTCGAGGACCAGTTGGCCCTCGACTTCCTCACCGGCGGGACGGTCACCGACATCGCCGTCCAGGAGGGTCAGCGGGTCGTGGCCGGCCAGACGCTGGCCCAGATCGACGACCACGACGCCCGGGACAAGCTGAACGGCGCCCAGGCCGACTACAAGTCGGCCCAGGACAAGGTGAACCAACTTCTCGAGGGCTCGACCCCGGCCGAGCAGCTGCAGAACAACGTCAACATCGACGCCGCCAAGGCCGGACTCGACAAGGCGATGGACACCGTAAACCGGGCCGAGGACACCCTCAAGACGGGCGCCGGCACCCGCCAGAACGCCGTCGACAACGCCCGGCGCACCCTGGAGAACGCCCAGGCGACGGCCGCCCAGCACGCCAAGGACCTCCAGCTCGACATCGACCAGATCGCCCAGCGCCTCGCCGAGCACCAGAGCCAGCTCAACACCCACCAGGCCAAGTCCGACTACGACTCCCAGCAGGCCGACAGCGCGGCGGCCGCCGAGGCCGACACGCTGCGCCGCATCGACGGGGAGCGGGCCGCGCTGGCCGACATCGAGCAGCGCGAGCGGGACAACAACTGCGGCGCGGCCCAGAGCTCCGGCGGAAGCACCACCAACACCACCGGTGCGACCAGCGCCCAGTCGACCAAGGCCAACGCCTCCGCCCCGGCGACGCTGCGTCCGGCGGAGTTCCAGGTCGCAGCGGCCACGACCACGACCACGGCCAAGAAGACCACCACCACCACTGCCAAGAACAACAACACCCAGAACAAGAACCAGCAGAAGTGCGACAACCTGGCCGCGGCCCACGACCAGGTCTCGAACGACATGGCCCACGACAACGACGTCCTCAGCGTGGTGCGGTCGGACCGCACCCGCTACGAGGGCTACATCCGGGACGACGCCGAGCAGCTGATCACCGACCACCAGACGGTCGACCAGGACCAGCGGGACCTCGACGACTCCAAGAACGCCCAGAAGGCCGGGCTCCTCTCCGACGCCAAGACGATCCAGGACGCCCAGACCTCCCTGACCTCGGCCCAGGACGACCAGAGGAAGGGCGACCTGGCCGACAACCAGGCGGTGTCCTCGGCCCGCAACGACGTCAGCACGGCCCAGGCCCAGGTGGCCCAGCAGGTGGCGGCCAAGGACGTGCAGGAGGAGCGGCCCAAGAACAACGCCGAGGTGGCGGCGGCCCAGGCCGACGCGGCCAGCAAGCTCTCGGCGGTGGCCGACGCCCAGAAGGCCCTCGACGACACCACCCTGATCTCGCCGGCCGACGGGACGGTGGCGGTCATCGGCGGGAGGCTGGGGGAGATCGTGCCCGGCGGTGGCTCCGCCCGGGGCGGGTTCGACGCCAGCGCCCTCAGCCGGCCGCCCAACGCCCAGGCCTCCGGTTCGGTGTCGAGCCGGGCCGGCGGGTTCATCACCCTCACCGACCTCGGCACCAACGAGGTGAAGGCCCGCTTCAGCGAGGCCGATACGGCCAAGATCCAGCCTGGCCAGGCGGCCAAGGTCGAATTCGAGTCGCTGGGCCAGACCCTGACGGCCCGGGTCGTCCGCATCGACGCCATCGAGACCGTGGTAGCGAACGTTGTCACTTACACTGTGACGCTGTTGCTGGACAAGAAGCTGTCGGAGATCAAGCCCGGTATGACGGGGAACGTCGACGTGATCATCGCCGATAAGGAGAACGTCCTGCGGCTACCGGTCACGGCGATCAACCCCCGCAACGGCCGAGCGACGGTGCAGGTCCTGGGGAAGGACGGGAAGACGCTCGAGACACGCCAGGTCACGACCGGCCTCAAGGGCGACGACGACGTGGAGATCACCAGCGGGCTCGACGTCGGCGACAAGGTCGTGGTCGCCAGCGGTGGGGGCGGCGGCAAGCAGGCTCAGGGGTGACGGCGATGCCCGCAGTGGATAAAGAGTTTCCGGTCCTGCTGCTCAACGACCTGCACAAGGTCTACAACCCAGGCTCGCCGCTGCAGGTCCACGTGCTCAAGGGGATCACGTTGTCGGTGGAGCGGGGCGACTACGTGGCGATCATGGGCCACTCCGGGAGCGGCAAGAGCACGATGCTCAATATCGTGGGGTGCCTCGACGTCCCGACGTCGGGGAGCTACCTGGTCGACGGCGTCGACGTGAGCACCCTGTCCGAGGCGCAGTTGGCCGACATCCGCAACCAGTACCTCGGGTTCGTGTTCCAGAGCTTCAACCTGGTCCGGCGCACCAGCGCCCTGTCCAACGTGGAGCTGCCCCTGGTCTACGCCGGGGTCAGCCGGTCGGAGCGCCGGAAGCGGGCCCACACGGCCCTCGATCTCGTCGGCCTCGGTGACCGGGTCGGCCACATGCCCAACGAGCTGTCCGGTGGCCAGCAGCAGCGGGTGGCCATCGCCCGGGCCATCGCCACCGGCCCCGCCATCATCCTGGCCGACGAGCCGACCGGGAACCTCGACTCCCGCTCCACCGAGGAGGTGCTGCAGATCTTCGGCCGGCTCAACGCCGCCGGGCGGACGATCATCATCATCACCCACGAGGACGACGTCGCCGCCCACGCCAAGCGGATCGTGTGGCTGGAGGACGGGCTCATCGCCGACGACATCCGCAACGCGCCGGTCGCCGGCGACCCGCCCCGGCTCGTTGACCTCGCCGCGCTGGAGCAGGAGCACGCCGACGCCGAGACCACCGACGAGGTCGTTGTGCCATGACGCTGGACAGCATGCGTGTGGCGCTCCGGGGCATCGTGGCCAACCGCCTCCGCTCCGCGCTGACCATGCTGGGGATCCTCATCGGCACGGCGTCGGTCATCCTGCTGGTGGCGGTGGGGACCGGCATCGCCAACCAGGTGCAGCAGCAGATCAAGAACCTGGGGACCAACGCCATCTACATCCTGACCGAGCGCAACACCGGCGCCGGCAACCGGGGGACGAGCGCCCGGCGGATCCGCCTGACCAAGGCCGACGTCAAGGCCCTGTCGGACAAGACCCGGGCCCCCGATCTCGACCTCGTCGCCCCGACGGTCGGGACGACCGGTACCGTCACCTGGAACGGCACGACCTACGCCCTGCAGAACTTCATCGGCGGGTCGCCCGAGTTCGCCGACATCCGCAACACGCCGGTCGAGTCGGGCCGCCTCCTCACCGCGGAGGACATCGCCTCCCACGCCAAGGTGGCGGTGATCGGCCACACCGTCGTCGACCACCTCATGGGCCACGGCGTCGACCCGGTCGGCCAGATGGTGGAGTTCAACGGCGTGCGCTTCCGCATCGTCGGCTTGCAGGTCAAGAAGGGGTCGAACGGCTTCCAGGACCAGGACGACTTCATGTACGCCCCGATCACCACCGTGATCGACAACATCGTCGGCAATGTCGACTCCTACACGATCATCGGCGCCCGGGCGGTCAACAAGGACCAGCTGCCGGCGGCCATGACCGAGATCAGGACGATCCTGCGCCAGACGCACCAACTCAAGCCGGGCGACCCCCCCGACTTCATCGTCTTCAACGCCGCCGCCCTGCTGGCGGCCGGGAAGGCGGCCGCCAAACAGTTCCAGCTCCTGCTCGGTTTCGTGGCCGCCATCTCGCTGCTCATCGGCGGGATCGGGGTGATGAACATCATGCTGGTCACCGTCACCGAGCGGACGCGCGAGATCGGCATCCGCAAGGCGCTCGGGGCCCAGCGCAGCGACATCATCACCCAGTTCCTGTCGGAGGCGATGCTGCTGGCCAGCCTGGGCGGCCTGATCGGCGTCGTCCTCGGGGTGGGGATCGGCCATCTCAAGAGCGCCACGATGCAACCCGTCGTGTCGCCGGGGTCGGTGGTGCTGGCCTTCTGCGTGTCCGTCCTCATCGGGATCTTCTTCGGCGCCTACCCGGCCAGCCGCGCCGCGGCGCTGACCCCGATGGAAGCCCTCCGTTACGAGTAGTCCCGTCCTCATCCGAACCCGGAGACGACCATGGAAGCCACCCACACCGAGACCCAGGGATCAGGCACCGCCCGGTCCTTCGACCTCGACGCCATGGGCCTCGGCCCGCCGACCAAGGTCCGCCGCCGGGGCAAGATCGACAAGTGGACGCGCATCCTCGGCGTCGCCGTCGTGCTGCTGCTGGTCTTCAACATCGGGGTGCGCATGGGGCACGCCTCGCGGCCCAAGGCGGCCACGCCGGCGGGCGGAGCCGGCGCGGCCGGAGCGGGGGCGGCCGGAGCGGGGGCGGGAGCGCGGGGCGGAGCGGGTGGCACCGGTGGCGCGGGGGCGGCCGGGGCGGGAGCCGGAGCCGACGCCGGGTTCAAGCCCGTGGCGTCGGGCACGGTCAAGGTGATCGACGGCAACAACATCTACGTCAGCCAGCCCGACGGCACGACGAAGAAGATCGTGAGCAACGAGTCGACCCGCTACACCCGCACGGAGCCCAGCACGCAGCGCGACGTCCAGCCCGGCGATCAGCTGAGCGTGGAAGGCACGGCCCAGCCCGACGGGACCATCACCGCCAACCGGGTGACGGACAGGGCCAGCACGCTGCAGCAACCCTGAGATCCGGCCTGTAGCCTCCGGGGCGATGGAAGAGACACACCTTTCCCCGCAGGCCCACCAGCGGCTCGTCGAGGAACTCGAGCTCCGGACGGGGCCGCGCCGGCGCGAGATCTCGGAGTGGATCGAGCGGGCCCGCGAGCACGGCGACATCCGGGAGAACGCCGACTACGACGCGGCCAAGACGGAGCAGGGCCACAACGAGGCGCGGGTGCGTCAGCTCGAGGCGATCCTCAAGTCGGCCGTCGTAGTCGAATCGGCCGGCACCGACACCGTCGCGGCCGGGACGGTGGTCGAGGTCCGCATGGAGGGCGACGACGAGACGTCGACCTATCTGGTCGGCTCCATCGAGGAGAAGGGCCGGGGCTACGACGTGATCTCCCCCGGCTCGCCGCTGGGCAAGGCCCTCCTCGGCCACGCTCCGGGCGAGAAGGTCATCTACGAGGCGCCGGGCGGCCGCTTCACGGTCGAGATCCTCGCCGTCCGGCCGCCCGACTGACGCGCCGTCAGGCCTCGGGCGACCGTCTGCCCCAGGCGGTGACGAAGGTCGGGATGACGTAGACGAACTCGGGGTCGGCGAGCAGCTCCTCCACCCGGTCGATCTGGCGGCCCAGCACAGCCTTGAGGGGCGTGGCGGCCGACAGCACCTTCTGGACGCCGCGGGGCGGGACGACCCCGTCGTCCAGCAGCAGGCTCCGCATCCGGGCCAGGCTCGGCTGGGCGAACCCCACCGCCGGGCTGCCGCCGATCAGCATGATCTGCGTCCCTTCGGCGCCGATCTCGCTCAGACCGGCTTGTTGCATGTGCTTGGGGATCCGGGGGGCCCACCGGGGGTCGTGGCCGTGCTGGCGCGCCAGGAGGCTGACGGCCCGGAACAGGGTGCCGATGCTCAACGCGCCCCGGCGGTCGGTGGCGTGCTGGCCCCGGAAGCACATGTCCTCCAGCACCAGCCAGCCGCCGGGGGCCAGGCCCCGGCTCAGCTTGGCCAGCACGTCGAGCCGGGCCGGGAGGTGCTCGAGCACCAGTCGGGAGTGGACGAGGTCGAACTCCCCCTCCGGCAACGGGTCGTTGACGATGTCGTGGCGGCGCAGCTCCAGGTTCTCCGCCTCCAGCTCCCGGGCCTCCATGAGGTCAAGGCTCAGGTCGGTGGCCAGGACGCGGCCCTTCGGACCCACCACGTCCGACAGCCAGGCGGCGATGGTGCCGGTGCCGGCGCCCACCTCGAGGCAGCGCCAGCCCGGCCCGACGCCGAGCGGGGCCAGGTGGCGTTTCGTCACCGGGTCGAACAGGGCGGAGAGCGCCATCAACCGGTCGCCCTCCCCCTCCCAGCTGTGGGGGAAGAGGTACTGCCCGTCGGTCTCTGTCGTCGTCATGTTGCAGATTGTGGAGAATTTGGACGAAGATTCCAAACGGAACATTCTGTTTCTCCGGGGGGAGGGCCATGCGGGCGGTTCCGGACGGCATCGCCGAGCGGCTGGAGGCGGCGGCCGTCGTCTTCGCCGACCACGGCTTCGACCAGACCCGCATCGAGCAGCTGGCCGAGGCGACGGGGATCCCCCGGGCGACCCTCTACTACTACTTCGCCGGCAAGGAGGACATCCTGGCCTGGCTGCTGCGCCGCATGCTGGCCGAGATGTCCGGGGCGGTGGCCGCCGCCGCCGGCGGGCCGGGTACCGCCCGCGACCGGCTCGAGGCCGTGCTGCGGGCCAAGGTCGGGGTCCAGGCCCGCCACCCGGCCACCTGCCGGGCGCTGATGGCCGACCTGGGCCGGGCCGGGCGCATCCCCGAGATCGCCGCCGCCATCCAGGAGGCCTTCCACCAGCCCGTCCGCCGGCTGCTGGCCGAGGGGGAGGCCGACGGCTCCCTGCGGCCGGTCGGCGACCCGGAGACGACGGCATCGGCCGTCTACGGCGCGGTCACGATGGCCGGCGCCCACTACCTGGTGGCCGACAACCGCCTCGACCCCGAGCGGGTGGCCGCCGAGGTCACGACCTTCGTCCTCGGCGGGCTCGGGGCCTCTGTCGCGCCGGCGCGTCCCTGACTGTCGGCGCAACGACAGACGCTGCGCCGCGGCTGCGGAACGATGGGGGCGTCGTTCCGAACAGAAAAGGGGCCGGGATGAAGCGCCGGATTGTCGCCACCGTGATCGCGCTGCTGGGCCTCGGCGTCGGCGTGACGCCGGCCAGCGCGGCGGACGGGCCTGGGCCGCCGGGCACGGCCACGTCCACCGTCGGTGGCTCCTGGGCCCAGATCGTCAACTGCGTCTTCACCGACTACGACCCGTCCAGCGGGGCATTCCACTGCGTCGGGAGCTCCACCTGGGAGGGGTCGTGGACGGGCGTGACCCACTACGCCGTGACCGGCGTCTTCAACGCCACCAACGGCGATATGCGGGGGACCCTCGACGAGACCTTCGTGGGCACCTGGGTCCCCGACCGGAGCCACGGGACGCTGAACTTCCACGAGCGGTTCTCGATCGACGGGGCCACGAGCGTGCTCCACATCGACACCGACGTCCTCGGTGGGGACGGCGACCCGAGCTTCCGTTGCTCCGGCGGCCATGTCACCTTCGACGGGCTGACACCGGGCGAGACCGGCTTCGGCGGCTACGAGGGCACCTGGACCCACGGCTGCCGGTGACGGCGGCCGGCGGGATCAGGACGGGATCTGGCCCCGGGCCCGCAGCTCGTCGCGCACCTGGCGGGCGACACCGGCGGGATCGTCGCCCCGGTCGAGGGCGGCGCTGACCGACTCGGCCAGATCGGCCGGGAGGGTCTCGGTCAGCTCCCGGAGGAAGTCGGCCAGCTCCTTGTCGGACAGCGGCGGGAAGGCCGCCGCCCGGACGGGCTCTCGGCGGGGGGGCTTGCGGGGCATGCCTTCATTGTGACGGCAAACAGAACCGGCGTGGGCACCGCGAAGTGCCCACGCCGGAACGTGACTGCTGCGCCGATGGTCGGCTACATCGTCGGCTGGGCGACATCCAGCACGGCCACCGAGGTGATCGGGTTGGCCGGCGGGTGGTCGCCGAGGGAGCCGAAGAACTTCTGGTCGGAGAAGCTGAAGATGCCGCCGTCCTCGGCCACCATCAGGTAGCCGTTGCCGAAGCGGACCATGCCGGTCACCGGCTTGTTCAGCTTGACGGCGCCCATCGAGCCCCGGAAGGGAGCGTCGAAGGCGAAGATGCCGCCGTCCGAGGCCACCAGCCAGTAGCCGGAGCCGTCGGCGTCGGGGACCAGCGACTGCACCGGCTTGTTGAGCTTCTTGTCGCCCATGGAGCCCTTGAAGAGGGCGTCACCGAAGGTGAAGATGCCGCCGTCGCCGGCCACCATGTAGTAGCCCTTGCCGTCGGCCGAGGGGATCGAGTCGAGCACCGGGGCGTTGAGCTTGGTCTGGCTCATGTCGCCGTAGAAGACGGCGTCGCCGAAGGGGATCACCCGGCCGGTGGTGGTGAAGACCCAGTAGCCCTTGCCGGTGGCCGTCGACGAGATCGAGGTCACGAACTCGCCGCCCTTCATGAGCGAGCGGTCGACGTCGCCGAAGCCGGTGGCGTCGCCCTTGGCCGAGACGTGGCCGAGGTTGTCGACGATCCAGTAACCGTTGCCCGAGGGGGTGGGCTCGAGGTCGACGGCCTGGGCGCCGATGCCCGGAGCGGCGTCACCGTAGGACTGGGCGTCGCCGAAGTTGTAGACCTTGCCGTCGGCCCCGACCATCCAGTACCCCGACTTGTGCGGCACCTGCACCGGGGCGGTGGTCGGCGTCACCGAAGGCATCGTGGTGGTCGTCGTCACGGCCGGACCGGCGGGGTCGACGATCTGGTCGAGCGCCACCATCTTGTAGTTGAAGAGGTCGAACCCGGCCCCGCTCACGGCCGTCCGGTTCTGCTTGTCCTGGCAGACGAACATGCCGGCGGCGAAGTTCGGGCCGAAGTTGCCCGAGGCCGCGTCGACGGCCTCGCTCAGGTCGCAGCTGTCGGAGTTGGGCCCGGCACCCACATGGAAGGAGCGGATGAAGGCGTTCCCGGCGGCCCGGTCGTACACGTTGAAGGCGTAGGCCGCACCGGTCCCCTGGTCCTTCGTCGAGGCGATGAGGTAACCGGCACCCTCGCCGGTCGAGACGATGGCCAGACCGTTGGCGTTGGCCAGCAGGTGCCCGGCCGGAGTGGCGCTGGCCGGCGTGTCGATGAGCGTGCCCGCCGTCGGGTCGGTCGGCTCGGCCCCGATCTTCAGGATGCCGGCCTTGGTCGCCGCAACGTAGAGGGTGGCGGTGTCGTCGTCGGCCACGCAGCTCGAGACGTTCGACGCCACCGTGGCGATGGTGGGGTCCCACACGGCGTTCTTGCCGCCGCGGACGGGGGTGGCCACGCCGATCTTGCCCGAGCTGTCGGTCAGTTCGAGCTGGGCCATCTCGCCGTTGGTCGACATGACGAAGGCGTACGTCTTGCCCGAAGCCTTGCTCTGGTACATGCAGACGTTGGCGATCGAGCCCGAGTGCCAGTTGTTGGGGGTGGTCATGTCGATCCCGCCGGCGGTGGCCGTCACGTCGGTCACGGCGTCGGTGGCCGGGTTGACGGTGTAGAAGTGCAGCTTCCCGTTGCCGACGGCGGTCGCCACCGACACGGCGGAGGTCGCGCCGGTCGGGGTGACCGCGTTGCGGGTGTCGACCCCGGTGAAGTCCTTGGCGGCGCCGGCGGGAAGGCCGGCCTGCGCCTTGAGCTTCCCGGTCATGTCGTAGGTCACGAGCCGGGTGTCGTCGGCGCCGAAGATGAGCGACTGCGTGGCGTCGGTGGGGTTCACCCAGATGGCGGGGTCCTGGGCGGCGGCGCCCGACACGACGTCGGTTTCGGCCGTGGCGACCGCGTCACCGGTGGGCTGGGCGGCGGAGGCGGACTGGAGGAACGGGGCGGCGGCCACGACGAGGGCGAGGCCGATAGTGGCGCCGAGGGTCCGTCGGGACGACGCCGTCATCGTCTGGGAGCGGGTGGCGGACATGGTGATGGGTCTCTCCTGGTGAGCGGCGGCACGCGGGGGGTCGTGCAGGTTCGCAACCGGAGCATTCGCCGCCGACGGCCCCACACCTCGTTGCCCCCTGCGCTTCCAGCGGAGCTTCAGGTCGGCTCGGGCGGTTCGTGCCGATCGGATGTGCGAACCGCTACCTGCCGTTCACCGGCGGTGCGCCTTCCAGAACCGCTCCAGATCGTCCCGGACGGGGCCGGCCGGGACCCGCCGGCTGGCCACCGAGGCGATCGGGAGCAGGTGCCGGGCGTTCCCCTTCACCCGGACGAAGATCTCCCGGTCGGTCTTGGGGTTGATCTCGAAGCCCCGGACGTCGGCCCAGGGGAACCGACGGGTCTTCCGGCCGCCGCACACCACCAGCTCCTCGGCAGTGGCCCGCACCTCGAGGCGGAGGAGCGCCCAGGCGGCCAGTGTGAACACACCGGCCAGGGCGATCGCGCCGGTCGGCGTGCCGCCGGCGTTGGTGATCGACGCCACGGCCACGCCGGCGGCGCAGGCCAGCACGACCCACGCCGCCCCCCGGCTCACCTTCGACGCCCGGTAGACGAGCGCCGCCGGCCCGTCAGCCACCGGCCGTCAGCTGACGGTGAGCTCGGCCGGCCCGTGCGTGGGGTGGAGCTGGCAGTAAACCTTGAACGTCCCCGCCTTGGTGGCCTTGAACTTCACCGTCGTGGTCTTGCCCTGGTCGACGGTCTCGTGGACGCCGAACTCGTCGATGGAGAAGCCGTGCTGCTTGTCCTTGGCCGTGTTGGTCACCACGATCTGGACCTTGTGGCCCTTCTTGGCCGAGAGCTTGACCGGCGTGATCCCGTTCCCACTGGGCTGGATCGGCCCGTCGTCGGCCTTCAGGTGGTCGGTCTTCGCGCCGCCGCATCCCGCCAGCACAGTCGTGGTCGCCAGAGCCAACGACGCCACCGCCATCCGCCGTGTTCCCGCCATGCCCCTCCCCCTTCGGATACCCCGTGGGGGCACAGCCTGCCAGATCCGGGGCCGTCGCGGGCCGACCCCGCCCCTGTCAGCCCGTCAGGTGCTGGTCGAACCAGGCCAGGGTGCGGGCCCAGGCGTCCTGCGCCGACTTGGGCTCGTAGCTGTCGCGCTGGTCGCAGTGGAAGCCGTGGCCGGCCTCCGGGTAGCGGATCAGCTCGGTCTCCCGGCCCGACAGCGCCGCCGCCGCCCGCAGCTGCTCCACGCCCTCGACCGGGATCCCCTGGTCGAGATCGCCGTAGAGGCCGAGCCACGGCGCCCGCAGCCGGGGGGCCTCCTCGACGAGGGGGCCGAAGCCGAAGCGGCCCTCGGTCACGCCGCCGCCGTAGAAGCTGACCGCCGCCCCGATGTCGCGCCGGGTGGCCGTGACGAGGGCCACGGTGCCGCCCATACAGAAGCCGACGATGCCGGTGCGGGCCAGGGGGATCCCGGCGGCCGCCAGGTGGTCGAGGGCGGCGTCGACGTCGGCCAGCACGCCGTCGGAGGTCAGGGCCTGCATATGGGGCATGACCTGTGGCAAGTCGCCGTAGGCGAGCTGCGGGTCGCCGCTGCGGTGGAAGAAGTGGGGGGCGACGGCCAGCCACCCTTCGGCAGCGAAGCGGCGGGCGACGTCCTCGATGTGGTCGTTGACGCCGAACGCCTCCTGCACGACGACGATGCCGCCCTTCGGCTGCCCGGCTGGTTCGTGGATCGACAGCGGAGTCTGTTCGCTCATGGGCGCGACAGTACCGCCGACCTGAACATGAGCTGGTCGGGGAGGCGGCCCTCACCCCTGGCGAAGCGGCGCCGCATCCGCCATCCGGCCTTGAGGTCGTCCCGGGTGGTGGTGGCGATGTCGAAC
>DASYFF010000118.1:0-10766 GCA_036498605.1 Acidimicrobiia bacterium
GGTCTGGAGGAGGCTCGTGGTGAGGTCGCCCCGGGTGCGTTCCAGCACCCCGCGCAGGGCGTCGGTCGTCCTCCGCAGGCCGCCGGTCATGGCGTCGGGGAAGTCGATGGTGATGAGCAGGGAGTAGACCTCGTCCATGTAGCCGAGGAGCTCCTCCCCCCGCTCGGGGCGGCCCCGGCGGAGCAGGTCGAGGGTGTAGCGGCGCAGCTCGCTGGCCGCCTCGGCCATCCCGTTCAGATAGGCCTGGACCTCGACGCCGGGCAGCTCGTTGGCCGTGGGGAGCGGATCGCCCCGCACGAAGGCCAGGGTCATCCGGGCCTCGGCGTACTCCTTCGAGGCGTCGTGGACGAAGCCGGCGTGGCGGATGTCGGGGTGGTGCTCGACGGCGGCCAGGGCCTCGGCCAGGTGGGCCGCCGCCTGGGCCGACAGCTCCTCCGCCTTGTCGAACTCCTCCCGGTGGACGGCCCGGATCGACGCCGCGCAGGCCTGGATGGTCCGGCGGCAGGCGGAAAGGGTCGTCTCCCGGGCCTTGTGCTTGCTCTCCAGCACACCCCGGGCCCAGTCGCCCCCCGCCTGGATCTCGTCTGACTTGGTCACGGGCCCAGCCTAGGGCCGGGCCCGTCGACGATCAGCGAGCGGCGGCGCGGGTGTCGGCGGAGGCCGCCGGGGCGGGCGCCGCGGCCGGGAAGTAGCGGACCTTGATCCGCCGCTCGTCGGCCAGCCGCTTGAGCCGTCGCAGGCCCCCCAGGTAGGCGGCGAAGCTCGCCACCACCAGGCCGTGGACCGCCCAGGCCAGCGACGACCGCAGCACGAAGGCCCCGCCCAGCGACACGACGGTGGCGGCCATCAGCACCACCAGCACCTGCTGCCGCCGGCGGAGGACGTCGACCCGGGTCCGGGCCCGCTGCACCCGGCGCTCGGCGGCCGCCTCGGCGGCGGCCACCATCTCGGCGGTGTCGTACTCGACCTCGGTCGCTTCGGACACCGGCAGCCGGACCACGTTGCGGGGGGCCATGACGGCCACGTGGGCCCGGGCGGCCTCGAAGGGGCGGGCGGCGTCGAGCGGGCGGCGGGCAAGCGGCGCGTCAGCGGCCGGCGCCAGGACCGACAGCTTCCGGCGGAAGGCGTCAACCTGGCGGGCCCGCCGGGCCTCGGCGTGGGACTGCCACGCCGGTGGCACGAGCACGATGCTCCACAGCACGACCAGGACGATCAGCACCATCGTCAGCACCCTCCAGCAGCACTTTTACAGCCCCACGGGGACCGTAACACCGCGCCGGAGAGCACCGGTGGATGCGTTACTGGTGTTGCGGGAGTGAACTAGAGATCGAAAGTGACTTCTTCGTCGGCAGCCTTGCGGCGCCAGACACCCGACCGGCCGCCGGTCTTCTCCCACAGCTGGATGTCGCCGATCGTCATGCCCCGGTCGACCGACTTGCACATGTCGTAGATGGTCAGCGCGGCCACCGAGCAGGCGGTCAGGGCCTCCATCTCCACCCCGGTGCGGTCGACGGTTTCGACCTGGCACTCCACCTCGACGGAGCTGTCCTCGATGGTGAAGTTGACGTAGACGCTGCCCACCAGCAGGGGGTGGCACAGCGGCAGGAGCATCGGCGTCTGCTTGGCCGCCTGGATGCCGGCCACCCGGGCCACCGCCAGCACGTCACCCTTGGTGATGGCCCCCGAGGCGATCATCGACGCCCTCTCCGTCTTCATCAGCACCCGGCAGCGGGCCACGGCCCGGCGGTGGGTCGCCTCCTTGGGGGTGACGTCAACCATACGGGCACGTCCGAGCGGGTCGAGGTGGGTGAACTCGAAGGGCGGCATGGCGACAAGTGTACGGCCTGACCGGGGGCGTCGCCGAGGTCGAACGGCTGTTTTGCGCCCCGCCCGCCGTCCCGCTGTGGCGAAGTTTGACAGTTCCGGACCGGGTCGTCGCAAGACTGTCGTCAGGTACAATTGGGACGAAGCGACGATCGGAGATCGGGGGGGCCGGTCAGTCGACTCTCTGCCATTACCTTCCCGTCGGACGATGACTGCACTTTCTTCGAACCACCTCGCCGACACCATGGGCCGGCCGCTGCGTGATCTGCGGATCTCGGTGACCGACCGCTGCAATTTCCGCTGCCCCTACTGCATGCCGGCCGAGCTCTACGGCGAGGAATACACCTTCCTGCCCCGCTCGGAGATCCTCAGCTTCGAGGAGATCGAGCGGCTGGCCCGCATCTTCATCGACCTCGGGGTGGCCAAGCTCCGCCTCACCGGCGGCGAGCCGCTGGTCCGGGCCCACCTGCCCGACCTTGTCGAGCGGCTGGCGGCCATCGACCCCACGGTCGACCTGACGCTGACCACCAACGGGGCCCTGTTCGCCCCCGTGGCCGACGATCTGGCCAAGGCCGGGCTCCACCGGGTCACGGTCAGCCTCGACAGCCTCGACCCCGACGTGTTCAGCGCCATGTGCGGGCGCGACAACGTCCACCCCGACGTTGTCCTCGGCGCCATCGAGGCCGCGGCCAGGGCCGGGCTCACGCCGGTCAAGATCAACTGCGTCGTCCAGCGGGGCGTCAACGACCACACCATCGTCGACCTGGCCCGCCACTTCCGGGGGACGGGCCACATCCTGCGCTTCATCGAATTCATGGACGTCGGCACCCTCAACGGCTGGGATATGAGCCAGGTCGTCACGGCGGCGGAGATCATCGACCGGGTCGGCGCCGAGGTCCCCCTCGAGCCCGTGGAGGCCAATTACCGGGGCGAGGTGGCCAAGCGGTACCGCTACGTCGACGGCTCGGGCGAGATCGGGATCATCTCCTCGGTCAGCCAGCCGTTCTGCGGCGACTGCAGCCGGGCCCGCCTGTCGACCGAGGGCCAGCTGATCACCTGCCTGTTCGCCGCCGGCGGCCTCGACCTCCGGGGCCCGATGCGGGCCGGCGCCTCCGACGAGGAGCTGCGCGACCTGATCGTCGGCTGCTGGTCCAACCGCCGTGACCGCTACTCCGAGGAGCGATCGCAGCTGACGATCCGGCCCCGGCGCCGGGTGGAGATGTTCCAGGTCGGCGGCTAGTGGTCAGCCGGTAGGTCGAGTCGCAGCACGTCGACCATCTCGCCGGCCGCGACCCCCTCGCCGTCGGGGAGCAGCACCAGCCCGTCCGACGCGGCCATGGCCGACAGGACGTTCGACGCCTGCCCGCCGGCAGAGGCGGCCACCAACCGGCCGGACTCGTCCCGTCTGAGCGTCACCCGGTCCAGGTGGAGCTTGCCGTCGGCCCGGCGGCGCATGTCGTGGGCCGCCACAGCCGGCGTGACCGGCCGGAACCGGCGGGCGTGACCCATCATCTGGAGCAGGGCCGGACGGGCGAAGAGCTCGAAGCTCACATTGGACGACACCGGGTTGCCGGGCAGGCCGAAGATCGGCACGCCGTGGAGCATCCCGAAGGCCAGCGGCTTGGCCGGCCGGATGGCGATCTGCCACCAGTTCATCTCGGCGATGCGGCTCAGCACCATCTTGATGATGTCGTAGTCGCCCATCGACACGCCGCCGCTGGTCACCATGGCGTCGCAGGTGGCGGCGGCCTTCTCGAGGCGCTCGGTGATGACCGCCTCGTCGTCGACGCCGACGCCGAAGTCGACGACCTCACAGCCCGTCTGGGCCACCTGGGCCAGGAGCATCGGCCGGTTGGAGTCACGGATCTGGCCGATCAAGAGCGGTTCGCCGGGCGGGACGAGCTCGTCGCCGGTCGACATCACGGCCACCCGGGGCCGGCGGACAACGTCGACGCTGGCGCGGCCGAGGCTGGCCACCACCCCGAGGTGGGCGGGACCGAGGACGCTGCCGGCGGGGAAGGCGGGGTCGCCCACGGCCAGGTCGCCGCCGGCCGGGCGGACGTGGTCGCCGGGCCGGGCCTGCCGCCGGATGACGACCACCCCACCACCGTCCTCGGCCGCGGTGTCCTCCACCATGACGATGGCGTCGGCGCCGGCGGGCGCCGGGGCTCCGGTCATGATCCGGATGGCCTCGCCCGGCCCGACGGGCACGCTCGGCGCCTTCCCGGCCGGAAGCTCGTCGACCACCCGGAGGCGGACGGGCGTCTCGGCCGTGGCCCCGGTGGTGTCGGCCGCCCGGACGGCGTAGCCGTCGACGCCGGTGTTGGCGAAGGGCGGGATGGGCTCGGTGGCCGCCAGGTCCTCCACCGTCACGAGGCCGAGGGCGTCGGCCAGGGCCACGTTCGCCGCCGGCAGCCGGGGGACGGTGGCGAGGATGCGGTTTTGGGCCTCTTCCAGGGGAATCACGTTCTTAGACGTTACTGAGGCCGCGCGCCCTTTCGGACCTTCTGGCCCTAAAATCACGGTCCTCCGGTTTCCAACATCCGTACCATCTGTCACGTTTGGTGGAAATCGACCCGGCGGGCGTCGAATGACGCTTTCTCAGTGCGTTGCGGGAGGGCCCATGCGGCGAACGTTCCTGATGGTGGCAGCAGCAGTGCTGGCCGCCCTACCGCCCGCTGTCGCCGGGGCCGGCCCCGGCGGCCACGCCCCGTCTGCCGCTGCCGCCCAGGCCGCGGCGACGCCCTTCGACCCCCTCGGCGGCTCGAAGCTGACCTTCCCGCTGCCCGACCCTCCCGGCCCCGCCAACCTCGCTCCGGGGGCCCGGAGCCTCGTCGACGCCGCCAACCCCGGCTCGCTCCTCGATCTGATCGTCACCCTCGACCGGCCCGCCGACCGCCGCATGGCCGGCGCCCTGGCCCGGCTCGGGGTCTGGTCGCACACCTTCGACCAGCTGCCGTCGGCCGCCATCCGCCTGCCGGTCGCCCGGTTGACCGACCTCGAGAACCTGCCCGGCGTGCTCAGCATCTACGACAACCACCAGCTGCAGTACTTCCTCAAGGAGTCGGCCCAGCTCAACAACACCGGCCACGCCTGGAACGACCTGCACGTCACCGGGAAGGGCGTCACCGTCGCCATCCTCGACACCGGGGTCGACTTCACCCACCCCGACCTGGCCCCGGCCATGAAGGCCAACGTGAAGCTGGTCGGCTTCGGGCAGGACCCGCTCCCCACCGTGCCGGTGGCCGACATCCCCAACTCCGACACGTCGTCGGGTCACGGCACCCACGTCGCCGGCGACGTCGCCGGCCGGGGCACCGCCTCCCACGGCGAGCAGAAGGGCATGGCCTACGGCGCCGACCTCGTCGGCATCGGGACGGGCGACGCCCTGTCGGTCTTCACCGCCCTCGAGGGCTTCAACTGGCTCCTGGAGAACCGCACCAAGTACGGGATCCGGGTCGTCAACAACTCCTACGGCACCGGCTTCGGGCCCTTCGACCCGATGGACCCGATCGCCCTGGCCACCCGGCGCACCACCGACGCCGGCGTCGTCGTCGTCTTCGCCAACGGCAACGACGGCGACGAGATGAGCATGAACCCCTACGCCGCCGCTCCCTGGGTGATCCCGGTGGCGGCCGGCACCAAGACCGGCAAGGTCACCGACTTCAGCTCCGGCGGCATCGAGGCCGACACGGTCGGGATGAACTTCGCCAAGAACGAGGTGGCGGGGGAGACCCGCAAACCCCTCAACATGGGGCTCTACCACCCGGCCGTCACCACCACCGGCGAGAACGTCGTCTCCACCCGGGCCAACAACACGATCGTCCCCCTGACGGGGGCGCCGGAGGACGTCAAGAACATCCCGCCCAACGAGATCCCCTACTACACGACGCTGTCGGGCACCTCGATGGCCTCGCCGGAGACCGCCGGCGTCGTGGCCCTGATCCTGGAGGCCAACCCGGCGCTGACGCCGGCCGAGGTCCGCATGGTCCTCCAGATCACCGCCCGGTCGATCCCGGCCACGCCCTTCTACAAGCAGGGCTACGGCTACACCGACGCCTCGGGCGCCGTCGAACTGGCCCAGAGCCTCAAGGGCCGGTCGGCCGGGGAGCTCCAGTCGACCCTGTTGGCCAAGCAGGCGGCCCGGGACCAGGGCGTCCTCGACGGCCTGGCCCACCCGGCCCGGACGTACGCCTACACCGAGCGGGGCCCGCTGCTGTTCGGCAAGCTCCCCCACAAGATCCAGGTCGACCCCACCACCGAGCGGGTCAAGGTCGTGAGCAACGGCGGGTCGCTGCCCTTCCTCGGCATCACCACCTACGACATCACGGTGAAGGACGCCAACGGCAAGGAGGTCGGCACGGTCGAGGAGTCGGCCCCGTCGGGCACCACGGCCCTCGACATCGACCTCCACAAGCTCGACCCCGACAAGGCCAAGGCCGACAAGCGCTTCGCCGAGCTCGGCTGGGGCACGTGGACGGTGGAGGTCGGCGCCGCCGGCACCGTCATCCCGCCGATGGACCTCGGCCCGGCCGACGACGCGGCCGAGAAGCGCTTCGTCACGTCGCTCATCTCGGTCTTCGGGGCCCAGCCCAAGGCCTGCTCGCCGGTGGCCGGGTTCGTGCCCGTCGGCACGCAGCAGTACCGCTTCCAGGACGACAAGGCCGCCCCCGTCACCAGCTTCCCGGCCAACCCCGACTTCAGCTACGTCGGCCCGCTGCCCGACGGCACGCTCGGCAACCGGGCGCCGGAGCGGCGGCTGGCCGCCACCTTCGGCCAGCTGACCACCACCGCCGGGCGGGAGCCGAAATTCGTCACCGCCCCGCTGGCCGAGCCGCTGACCATCGGCGGCATCGGGGAGCTGACGGCCTTCATCCAGGGCCCGAGCGAGGCGGTGGCGGGGCACCTGTCGGGTGACCTGATCGACGTCGATCCCAAGGGGACGGCGTCGGTCATCGGCGAGACGCCGAAGAACATCGCCGTCAACGCCAACTCGGCCATGCCGGAGCTGACCAAGGTCCCCATCCCGGTGGGGACGGGCTACACCGTCCCGGCCGGCCACGCCCTCGGCGTGCGGATCCGGCTCAGCTTCGTGGGCACATCGGCCCACACGCTCTACTACGACTCCGACAAGTTCCCGTCCGGCGTGTCGCTCCAGACCGGCCAGGTCGTCACCCACGAGGACTGCCCCTCGGTGATCGGCGGCCCGGCCCCGGTCAGCGGCGGCGACAAGCCGAAGGAGACGACCACGACGACGACGACCACGGCGCCGGGGCCGCTGCCGGCCCTGACGAAGGCGCTGCCGCCGGTGCTACACGATCTTCCGGCGCTGGACCAGATCGGCCAGAAAGGCCTTGAACTCGTCCCCCAGGTCGGGCCGGTCCAGGGCCAGCTCGACCGTGGCCCGCAGAAAGTCGATCTTCTTCCCGATGTCGTAACGCCCCGTCTCGAAGGCGTAACCGAAGACCGTCTGCGTCTGTAGCAGGAGGCTGATGGCGTCGGTGAGCTGCAGTTCCCCGCCGGCGCCGGGCGTGATGCGGTCGAGGGCGTCGAAGATCTCGGGGGTGAAGACGTAGCGGCCGATGACGGCCAGGTTCGACGGGGCGTCCTCCGGCTTGGGCTTCTCCACGATCGACCGGATGCGGACGAGGTTGTCCTCCATGGCCTCGGGGCTGACGCAGCCGTAGTTCCTGATGTCCTCCCGGGCCACCTCGAGGACGGCCACCACCGACCGGCCGTAACGCTCGTAGACGTCGAGCATCGACCGGAGCAGCTTGGCGTCGTCGACCATGATGTCGTCGCCGAGGAGGACGGCGAACGGCTCCGAGCCGACGTGCTGGCGGGCGACCGAGACCGCATGACCCAGGCCGAGGGGGTCGCGCTGGCGGATGTAGTGGATGTCGGCCATCTCCGAGATGGCCTGCACCTGCTCGAGCTCCTCGTTCTTCTTGCCCTGCTCCAGGTAGAACTCGAGCTCGAAGTTGCGGTCGAAGTGGTCCTCGATGGCCCGTTTCCCCCGGCCGGTGATCACCAGGATGTCGGTGATGCCGGCGCCGACCGCCTCCTCCACCACGTACTGGATGGTCGGCTTGTCGATGACCGGCACCATCTCCTTGGGCTGGCTCTTGGTGGCGGGGAGGAATCGCGTCCCGAGACCCGCCGCCGGGATGACGGCCTTGCGAACCCGTGTCATGAATGCATCATCGTCATCTCAGCCGGTGCTGCGCATCTTGGGCTGCGCTTCCTCGATCCGATTCCGCCCGTTCGACTTGGCCCGGCCGAGGGCCTCCTGGGCGGCGGCCAGCAGCGAGCGGACAGTGGTGCCGCTGTGGGGATAGGAGGCCACGCCGAGGGACAGGGTCACCGTCCGGCTCCGGCCGTTGTGCTCGACGGGCTCCTCGCACATGGCCCGGCGGACCTTCTCGGCCAGGATCTGGGAGCCGGCCAGGTCGGTCTCGGGGAGGAGCAGGACGAACTCCTCGCCCCCGTAGCGGGCCACGACGTCGATCTCCCGGGTGGCGGCCGAGAGGCGCTGGGCCACCTCGACCAGCACGGCGTCGCCGCCCTGGTGGTGCCACTCGGTGTTGACCTCCTTGAAGTGGTCGACGTCGCAGAACACCACCCCCACCGGCCGGCCGAAGCGGATGGCCCGCTCCAGCTCCTCCTGGCAGCGCAGGTCGAGCTGGCGGCGGTTCCACAGGCCGGTCAGGCCGTCGGTGATCGACAGGCGCTGGGCCTCCTCGTGGAGAGAGACGTTGTCGACCGCGGTGCCGGCCTGGTTGACCAGCGTGACGAGGGCGTCAAGGTCGTCCCGCCCGAACGCCTCCCCGGCGGTGTGGCCGTAGACGGCCACGACCCCGAGGAGCTGGCCCCGGCTGGAGAAGGGGACGGCCATGGCCGTGCCCACCTCGGGCTCGGGGAAGACGGGGGCCGTCGGGCCCGGGTAGGTGACGGGTGCCTTGTCGGCCGCCGAGGTGCCGGCCAGGCCCGTCCCCAGGGGGAGGCTCAGTTCGGGGACCTCGGCGCCGGGGACCTCGGCCCCCATCCCCGACCGGGCCAGGAGGATCTTCCGGGCCGGGATGTACTCGAAGAAGATGCCGCGCTGGCCGCCGACCGCCAGCTGGGCCGTCTCGGACACGGCCTCGAGGATCTTCTCCCGGTTGTGGGTGGCGGCCAGGGTCTCGCCGAGGCGGGCGATGGCCCGGCGGAACTCCTGCTGGGACCGGTGGAGGTCGCGCTCGGTGCCGTGGAGCTGCTCCTCGAGCCAGGCCTCGAGGCGCCGGGCCGACCGCCAGGTGGCCGCTCCGCAGCCGGCGGCGATGACGGCCCCCACCGCGGCGAGGACGGAGATCCCCACGAGATCGCCGGCGAGGGCGGCGATGACGGCCACGACCAGCAGCCAGCCCGAGGCGACGCCGAGCGCGACGGCGAGCGAGCGCGTGAACGGAGGCGGCCGCATGGTGGCCTTATTCCGCCAGCTAGGGAACCTTGTGTCAACGGGCACGGTATGATTAGCAGTCAGGGCCGCTGAGTGCTAACGACCGAGGTTGCCATGCCCACCTACGAGTACCGATGCAACAGCTGTGGGGAGCACCTGGAGGTGGTCCAGTCGTTCTCTGACGACCCGCTGACCAAGTGCCCCAACTGCGGGAAGAAGGCGCTGCGGAAGGTCTTCTCCCCGGTCGGGATCGTGTTCAAGGGCAGCGGGTTCTACAAGACCGACAACCGCGGCGGCAAGGGCGGTTCCAAGCCGAAGGAGAAGGAGAAGGAGTCGACGTCGAGCAACTCCTCGTCCTCGTCGTCCTCCTCCTCGTCGTCGGACTCGTCGTCGAGCACCCCCGCGAAGACGGACAGCAAGATCGCGTGACCCCGCCCTCGGCCGAGGCCGAGATCGGCGTCTTCGGCGGTTCGGGCTTCTACTCGTTCCTCGACGACGCCGTCGAGGTGACGCTCGACACACCCTTCGGGCCGCCGGCGGCGCCCGTCACCATCGGCGACGTCGGGGGGCGGCGGGTGGCCTTCCTGCCCCGCCACGGCCGGCGCCACGAGCTGCTACCGCACCAGATCAACTACCGGGCCAACCTGTGGGCCATGCGCCAGGTGGGCGTGACCCGCCTGATCGGCCCCTGCGCCGCCGGGTCGCTCCAGCCGGCGGTGGCGCCGGGTGACTTCGTCGTCCCCGACCAGCTCGTCGACCGCACCTGGGGCCGGGCCGACACCTTCTACGAGGGCCCGGTGGCCCATCACGTCTCCTACGCCGACCCCTACTGCGCCGACCTGTCGGCGCTGTCCGTGGAGTCGGCCCGGGCGGCGGGCATCACCGTCCACCCGACGGGCACGGTGATCGTGATCCAGGGGCCGCGGTTCTCGACCCGGGCCGAGTCCCGCTGGTACCGCAGCCAGGGGTTCGAGGTCATCAACATGACCCAGTACCCCGAGGCCTACCTGGCCCGGGAGCTGGGCATCTGCTACGCCGCCATCGCCCTCATCACCGACTACGACACCGGGGTCGAGGGCGAGGCCGGCGTGGAGCCGGTGACCCAGGCCGAGGTGTTCGCCTTCTTCAAGTCGAACCTCGACCGGGTCCGGGGGCTGCTCTTCGACGTGATCGGGGCGATTCCCGACAAGCGCACGTGTGGGTGTGCGGAAGCGGTCGGCCCCTTGCCGGAGTGACCTGACTACCGTGCCTCCGTGCACGAAATCATCCTCGGCCTCGTCCAGGGGCTGACCGAGTTCCTCCCCGTCTCCTCCAGCGGCCACCTGGTGCTCGTCCCGGGCATGCTCGGGTGGAGTGAGCCGCCGCTCGGCCTCACCGTCCTCCTCCACATGGGGACGCTGGTGGCCCTGATCATCTACTTCCGCAACGACATCCTCGGGCTGATCCTGGGCCTGCTGGGGAAGGGGCCCGACCCGGCCGCCACCCGCCGCGTCATCCGCTTCCT
>DASYFF010000119.1:0-5758 GCA_036498605.1 Acidimicrobiia bacterium
GGTCGTAGTCCTGGTAGAGGTAGTTCCACTTGGTCAGGTGGGGTCCGACGAAGGCCATGAGGAAGAGCAGGACGAGGACGACGAGGCCGGCCACCGACGTCTTGCGGCGCAGGAAACGGCGCAGGACCAGCCGGCCCCGCCCGACGACCTCCTCGGTCTCGGCCTCGGCGACGACGACATCCGGTTCCTTGACGACGGCCATGGCTAGCGGATCCGGACCCGGGGGTCGAGAGCGGCGTAGAGGACGTCGGAGATCAGCCCGGCCAGGAGGATCAGCACGGCGTTGAAGACGATGACGGCCACCACCACGTTCACGTCGTTCTGGGAGATCGAGTCGATGAACCACTCGCCCATGCCGTGCCAGCCGAAGATCTTCTCGGTGAAGGTGGCGCCGGTCAGCAGCAGCCCGAAGCTGTAGGCGAAGAAGGTGGCCATGGGGATGAGAGCCGTGCGCAGGCCGTGCTTGACCAGCGCCGTGCGCCGGCGCAGCCCCTTGGCCTGGGCGGTGCGCAGGAAGTCACTGCCCATCACGTCGAGGAAGGAGTTGCGCTGGTAGCGGCTGTAGAAGGCGATCTGGCCCAGGACGATGCCGAGGGTGGGCAGGATCAGGTGCGACATCCGGTCCCGGAAGTGCACGAAGAAGCTGCCCGACAGCCCCGGGGTCTTCTCGCCCACGTAGTTGAGGTGCCAGGCGTCGGGGGTGTGGACGTTCCAGTAGTCGTGGCCGGCCACCTTGAGCAGCACGGCGAGGAGGAAGACGGGCGTCGACAGCAGCACGAACGACCCGACGGTGGTGAGATGGTCGGTGAAGGAGTACTGCTTCACCGCCCCGATGACGCCGACGGCCACCCCCGCCGCGGCGCCGATGATCGAGCCGATGAGGAGGAGGCGGAGGCTCACGCCCATCCGCCGCTTCATCTCGTCCCACACCGGGCGCTCGTCGATCGTCTTGCCCAGGTCGCCGTGGACGAAGTCACCCGCCCAGTGGCCGAACCGCTTGACGATCGGGGTGTGGTTGTTGAGGTTCAGGGCGTTGAGCTTGGCGTTGATCGACGCCTGGGAGGGTCGGGGGTTGCGGCCCTCGTAGTTGGAGCGGGGATTGAGGCTGTAGGCGGCGAGCCCGTACCCGAGAGCGGTCGCCAGGGCCACCAGGACGGCGTAGTTGGCGAACCTCCTCAGGAGGAACTTCAGCATGCTACGACGCTACCGGGTTCACCGTGGCTTCACGGCGCGTTCGCCCCGATCACTTTTGAGAAGAAGCTCAGGATGTCGGCCCCGAGGGCCACCGTCCGGCTGACCGACCGGCCGCCGTGGCCGACGTTCTCCTCCCGCCGGAGCAGGATCGGGGCCTGGCCCGGTGGGCGGGCGGTGGCCCACTGGAGGGCGGCGCACAGCTTGCGGGCGTGGAGCGGGTCGACCCGGGTGTCGTTGTCGAAGACTGTGAACAGCACGGCGGGGTAGGCCGCGCCCTCGACCACCCGGTGGTAGGGCGAGTAGGAGAGGAGCCAGCCCAGCTCGACGGGGTCGTCGGCCCGGCCGTACTCGTCGTTCCAGGTCCGGCCGAGGCCGAAGCGCTCGTAGCGGACCATGTCGAGGAGGGGGGCGGAGCAGACGACCGCCCCCATGAGGTCGGGTCGCTGGGTGAGGGTGGCGCCGACCAGGAGGCCGCCGTTGCTGCCGCCGTAGATCCCGAGGTGGCCGGGGGTGGTCCAGCCGGCGCCGACCAGGGTCTCGCCGGCGGCGATGAAGTCGTCGAAGCAGTGCTGCTTGTGCTCCCGCATGCCGTCGCGGTGCCAGGCCTCGCCCTCCTCCGAACCGCCCCGGATGCAGGCCACGGCCCACACACCGCCCCGCTCGACCCAGGCCGCCACGGTGGCCGAGTAGGCCGGAACCTGGGGGACCTGGAACCCGCCGTAGCCGTAGAGGACGGTGGGGTGGGGACCGCCGGCCGGGTCGACCTCGGCCCGGTGGACGACGAACATGCGGACGGGCGTCCCGTCGGCCGACGGGTACACAACCTGCTCGGTCCGGATCTCGGGCAGGTCGGGCGATCCGGGAGCCCGGGCCCAGAGGGTGGCACCCTCCAACGTGCGTTCATAACTCTCGCCGGGTGCAAGTTTTGAACGCATGGTCCCGCCGGTGAGCCGGTGGTGCCACACCTGGGAGGGCGTGGTGAAGTCCTGGTAGCCGATCCACAGGTCCTCGCCGCCGTCTGGGCGACTGGTCACCGAGGCGACGCCCAGGCCGGGGAGCGGGATCTCGGCCTGGGCGGCGCCCGTCCGCAGGTCGTGGACGGTGATGCGGCTGACGCCGTGGTGGGCCCGGACGGCGACGGCGGCGTCGGCGGTCAGGGTCCAGTCGGCGAGGACGGCGTCGGCGTGCTCGGGGAGGAGGTCGGCCCAGTGCTCGGGCTGGGGCCGCCCGGGGTCGGTCACGGCCAGGCGGTAGCGGGGGGCGCCGAGGTTGGTGTGGAGGTAGAGGCGGCCGTCGGGGCCGACCTGGGGGTAGGTGGCGGCGTCGAGCCCTTCGTGGATCGGGGTCAGGCGACGGTGCCCGTCGGGCGAGGTGAGGTCGGCGATCCAGGTGTCGTTGCGGGGGGCGGTGCCGAGGTGCTCGGCCAGGAGGAGCCAGCGCCCGTCATGGGACACGTCGACCGAGTAGTAGGCGGTCGGATCGCGCCCGTCGCCGAAGACCAGCTCGTCGGTGGCGGGGTCGGCGCCGAGGCGGTGGAAGCGGACCCGCCGGTGGAAGGCCTCCTCGCCGGCCGGCACCTCGCCCGGCGGCAGGCGCCGGACGTAGTAGAGGCCCGTGTTGCCGACGGCCCAGGCCAGCGAGCTGTAGCGGCAGCGGTCGATGGGGCCGTCGACGTCGGCGCCGGTGTCGACGTCCATGACCCGCAGCGCCGACTCCTCGGTCCCGGCGTCGGAGGTGAGGTAGGCCAGGAGGGCGCCGTCGGGGGAGGGAAGCCAGCCGTCGAGGGTGATCGTGTCGTCGTCGGACAGGGCGCTGGGGTCGATCAGGACCCGCCCGCCGGTCAGCGGGTCGTCGCCCGGGGTCAGCACGACGAGGACGGCGTGCTCCTGCTCCGGGTGGCGGCGCATCGTGAACGAGCGCTCACCCCGGACGGTGGGCGGCGTGACGAGCCCGACCGACAGCTGCCGCAGGCGGGTGGCCAGGGCCGGCCGCACCGGGATCCCGTCGAGGAAGGGCCGGACGAGCTCGTCCTGGGCTTTCGACCAGGCCCGCGTGGCGGAGTCGTCGGCGTCCTCCAGCCAGCGGTAGGGGTCGGCTACTGCGTAGCCGTGGAGGTCCTCGACGATGTCCTGTCGGGGGGCGGTCGGGTATCCATTCCGGGGGACACCCCCGGACCCCCGGGTCACGGTCAGCGCCTCCGAGGCGAGGGCGATGAAGCGGCCGGCCCGCCGCTCCAGGGTCACGGCGGTGTCGAAACAGGCCGAGAGGGCCTCGGCGGTCACGGTGTCCTCGAGGGGCCCGGCGGCCAGGACCCGCCCGGTCTGCAGGAGCAGGGCGTGGGTGAAGCCGGGCGGGATCTCCTCGGTGTGGTGGGTGACGAGGACCGTGGCCGGGGCGTCGGGGGCGGCGGCCAGGTCGGCGAGGCGGCCGACGAGGGCCTCCCGGCCGCCGAGGTCGAGGCCGGCCGTCGGTTCGTCGAGCAGCAGCAGGTCGGGCTCGACCATGAGGGTGCGGGCCAGCTGGACCCGCTGGCGCTCGCCGTCGGAGGCGGTGGTGACGGCCCGGTCGGCCAGGTGGGCGCAGCCCATCCGGGCCAGCAGGGCCCGGGCCCGCTCCCGGTCGGCGTCGTCGTAGGTGTGCCACCACGTCTCGAGGGCGGCGTACTTGGCCGCCATCACCACCTCGAGGCCGGTGACGCCGGGCCGCAGCTGGGCGGCCAGCGCCCCGCTGGCGTAGCCCAGCCGGCGGCGCAGCGTGCGGACGTCGACCCGGCCCAGCCGGTGCCCGAGGACGTCGACGGTGCCCGAGGTGGGGAAGACCCATCCGCCGGCCAGACGGAGGAGCGACGTCTTGCCGGAGCCGTTGGCGCCGAGCACCACCCAGCGCTCGCCCGGCCCGACGGACCAGTCGACCCCGGCCAGAACGGGCTGACCGGGGTCGAAACAGAGGTTTACCCCCCGGAAGGCGAGGACCGGGGCGCTGTCATCGGCTGCCATCGGAGGCGCAATCTAACGGGGCGGGATGCCCGGTAGGGCAGGGGCCCGACCCCGGAAGCAAGCCATTGGCGCGTCAGCGCCAGGGCGCCCCTCGACGGATCAGCCGGGTGAGATCTCTAGCCTTCTTCGGCGCCGGCGGCGCCGGCCTGGTAGAGCTCGGTCAGGTTGTTGCGGAGGTCGAAGACGTACCACATGGCCCGCTCCAGGCTCTCGTCGGCGTCGGCGCCGAGCTTCTGGTAGCGGCGCATCTCCCGCTCGAAGGCCCGCCGGACCAGCTCCTGGAACCAGGGCGGGTCGACGCTCTCAGGGTGGCCGCCGATCGGCTCGTTCCCATTCAGAGGCTCTGCCATCCCCATCCCTCCACCTCGTTGTGTTGTGCAAGGAAAGTTCGCCAGCGGAACCCCGGTTTCCTCGCCGTCACCTCTGCGGGGCAGAACGGTTGTCCGGGTTCACCCGAGCGTCGTCCTTCGCACAGAAACGGCCCGGGGGTACGCCCCGGGCCGTTTCCGGCAAAACTGTCGTGGTGCGCCTACCCGTTGGCGGCCACCGAGACGATCGGACGGGCCGGCGGGTTGCCGCCCAGCGAACCGGCGAACTGTGCCGACGAGAAGTCGAAGATGCCGCCGTCCTGGCCGACCATGAGGTAGCCGTCGGCGTAGCGGACCATGCCGGTGATGGGCTTGTTCAGCTTCGTGGCGCCCATGGATCCCTTGAAGGCGGCGTTGCCGAAGGCGAAGATCCCGCCGTCGGAGGCCACCAGCCAGTACCCCTGCCCGTCAGCGGTGGGGACGAGCGACTCGACCGGGGCGTTGAGCTTCTTGCCCCCCATCGAGCCGAAGAACTTGGCGTCGCCGAAGGAGAAGATGCCGCCGTCGCCGGCCACCATGTAGTAGCCCTTGCCGGACGGGGTCGGGATCGAACCGAGCACCGGGGCATTGAGCTTGGTGTTGGACATGTCGCCGAACGACACGGCGTCGCCGTACGTCAGCACCCGGCCCTTGTCGGTGAACATCCAGTAGCCCTTGCCGGTCGGCGTGGTCGAGAGGCTGGTGACCTTCTCTCCCGGCCGCAACGTCAGGCTGTCCGGCGAGCCGTGGAAGACGGCGTCCCCGAAGCTGGCCACCCCGCCGGCGTCGTCGACCACCCAATAGCCGTTGCCGGTCGGGGTCGGCTCCAGCTTGACGGCCTGGCTGCCCGGCGTGATGCCGGCGTCGCCGTACTTGATGGCCGTGCCGAACCCGTAGACCTTCCCGTCGGCCCCGACCATCCAGTACCCGCCCTTGGCGCCGGGCGCCGGGTTGTTACCGGAGGTGGTGGTCGGCGTCGTGGTCGGCTGGGTGGTGTCGGTCGTTCCGCCGCCGAGGCCGTAGGTCGCCAGGGTGGGCACCGGGCCGCTGCTCGAGTCGAGCACCTGGCCCGTCCCGGCGGCCAGGAACTGGAACTCGTACGAGTCGGGGTGGAGCACCAGCTTCAGCACACCGAACTGGTCCTGGATCTGCGTCAGGCTGCCCCGGGCGGTGTCGGCGTTCGGGCACTGCGGAGCGCCGGACTGACCGCAGAAGTGGGAC
>DASYFF010000120.1:0-4750 GCA_036498605.1 Acidimicrobiia bacterium
ACGGTTGGCGTCGACCGTGCTGGGGACGGGCATCTGGGCCCTCGGAGCCGCCGGTCTCTTCGCCGGGCACACCCACAGTCCCGGGCACACGCACAGCGCCGGACACGGCCACGCCGGTGCCCACGCCGATGACGACGGCCATACCCACGAGGGCGAAGGCGGAGGTGTGAGCGTCCAATCGCTGGCGGACGCGCCGCATCATCACGGCGCGGACGCCGACGACCACGACCATGCGCTTGCGCTGGACGCGGCGACGGACGACCCCGCCGGTCACCACCATGAACCGGACGCACGAGCTGTCGCCAACGCCGCGGTCGCCCGTCCCCATGACCATGGCCCCGGCCATGACGACGACCAAGAACGGGTCGACGCACCGCCGGTCGCGAAGCGGCCGGCCACTCATCGGCATTCCGATGCCGCTGACCCACCGGGCGATCCCGACCCGGGCGACGACGACACCCACTCGCACGACCACGGTTCCGGCGGCAACCACCACTCGGGCGACCACGACTCGAGCGACGACCACGACCGCCACAACGACGACGGCACCGGCTGGCCGCTCGATGGAGTCCTGAAGCTCATCCAACCGCGTTGAACGCAGCCCTTCTGAGAAACCACGTCACCGATGCGGAGGTACATACGTGAAGCGCACGCTGCTCGTCCCCGGCGCCTTCATCGCCGCCATGCTCCTATTCTCGAGCTCCGCCGCTCTCGGCGGCCCGCCCGGCACGTTCTCGCTCCGGGAGGACGCCCGGGGCACGGCCTACACGTCGGAGAAGGTGTCCATCGAGGCCGGCAAGAACGTCGTCGTCCAGTCCCTGATTCTCGAGCCGGGCTGGAGCAGCGGGTGGCACCACCACCCGGCCGACGCCTACGTCATCATGAGGAAGGGCAAGCTCACCCAGTACATCGACTGCAACGAGAAGATCGTCTGGGAAGCCGGCAACGCCTACTACCACGCCGCCGGGGAGCACAGCACCCACCCGGACCACCACGGCCCGCAACTGGCCAAGAACGAGGGCTCCGAACCGGTGGACATCCTGGTGATCTTCCCCAACGTGCCCCAGGGCCAGACGCCGGGGTTCGTACCCCGCGACTTCCTCCCGCCGCCGCAGGAGTGCCCGACCCTCGACTAGCGCTTCGATCCGGTGCGGTCGGCTCCCGGCCGACCCCACCGGATCGGTTCACCGGTAGATGTCGGCGCTCGCCGGCGCTCAGCTCAGGGCCCGGCGCAGGAGGACTTCGGAGGCCGACAGGAAGCGGTCGATGTAGGCGCGGTCGAGGCCCCGGGTGGGCAGGATCGGTTGGGCTTTGCTGTTGAAGACGATCCCGGATTTCCCTTCGAGTTCCGGGGCGAACAGGAGCGGCACGATCCGCTTGGCGAACATCCGCGGGGTGCTGACCCCTGGGACCACCCGGGTGCGGCCCAGGATGCCGATGGTGGCCTCGGTCAGTTTGTGTTTGACGCTGCCAGCGCCCAGATAGTTCGATCGGATGTCAGTCTTGATGGCGCCGGGGCCCACGCCGAAGAAGGCCGGCCCTGGGAACCGGTCCTCGGCGCCGAGGACGAGCATCTCGTTCCCGGCCAGGGTTTGAGCGTGCGCCACCATGGCTCGGTAGTTCTTCTCCGAGTTCAGGTCACCGGGGTCTCCGAGCGCCCCGAGGCCAGGGGATCCCATGATGAACACGCGCGGCCGAGGTGCGCCGTCAACACGGGCTGATCCGAGTCTGGGGCTCAGACCTTGGAGGATCGCCAGGCGACTCAGGTAGCTGATGGCCAGATCCCGCTCGATGTGTTCCGACGTCTCCTCCCGCTTCGGGGCGGCGATGATCCCGGTGGTGAACAGCGCCACGTCGAAGTCTTCCGCCGGGAGTTCGAGACCCACCCGGACCGCCTCGCGCATCGACGACAGGTCGGCTCGCATGAACGTCAGCCCGCGGCCCGGGTGGTCGCGGAACGTCCGCCCGACCACAGTGACCTCGGCACCCCGGGCCAAGGCTTGCTGGGCGATGGCGCGCCCGAGGCCATTGGTCCCACCGATGACGGCCAACTTCTTCGACGAGAGGTCAAGACGCTCGACCGGAACCGGTCGGATGATCACGCTGCGGTCTTTCCTGGGAGCTCGTAGGCTCCCGCGAGGTTCGGAGTCGCGCCGAGCGGAGGTCTTGGATGCGCTCATGGATCCACCTTTCCCGTGGGGACTGGTACACTTTCGCTAAAGCTACATATATCAGATAGAGGCCACCTTATGGAATCTTCGTCGTCCGAGTCAAGTCCGGCCCGGCGTCGCTACGACTCCAGCCGCCGCCAGGCCGACGCCAGGGCCCGTCAGCGGCGGGTCGTCGACGCCGCCCGGGAGCTGTTCCTCCAACGCGGCTACGGCACCACCACCATGGACGACATCGCGGAGGCGGCCGACGTGTCGGTGCAGTTCGTCTACGCCGCCTTCGAATCGAAGGCCGGCATCCTCTCCCGGGTGGTCGACGTGGCCATCGCCGGGGACGACGCCGAGCTCTTGGTCCTCGAGCGGCCCGAGATCCGAGAGATCACGGCCGAGCCCGACGCCTCAAAACGCCTGCGAGCCCTCGTGCACATGTTGCGGCTGGCCCACGAGCGGGCCGCCCCCCTCTTCGAACTGGTGGACACGGCCCGGGGAGGCGATCCCGCCCTCGCCGCACTGGCCGACAAACTCGACGCCGCCACCCGCCACGACGCCCGGGTGACGATCGACGCCCTGCCCACCAACGCGCTCCGGCGCGACCTCACCCGCGACGAGGCCGCCGACCTGCTCTTCGTCGTCGCCTCTCCCCGCAACTGGACCGCCCTCGTCGAGCGCTGTCAATGGACCCCCGAGCAGTACGAGGCCCGCATGACCGACCTCTTCAGCCGGCTGCTCCTGCGGGAAACCGACCTGAAACCGGCCAGCCTTCCCCGTCGCCGGTCCCGAAGGCCCCAGAGCGGAGCTGCAGCGTCAGATTGACGACGCCAGGCGTGCATGAGCCTCTCCTGCCACAGGGGACAGATCGAAGCAGGGTGCCGCATGCGATGTCGCTGTCACCGCTGGGGTTCGGCGGCCGGCCGACGGTCCAGGGGACCTGACAGCAACCTTTCCGGTTCCCTGACGGGGAGGGCGCGCCGGCGGTATCGTCCGCCGATGGGCCGGTTGAGGGGGCGCCTCGGGGTCGTGACGCTGCTGGTGACGGGCCTCGTCCTATCGGGGACGACGGCCCGGGCGGAGCGGCGGCCGCAGTCGCCGCCGGCCGACGCGCCGATCACACGGGAGGCCGTCTCGTACACGGTCGTGAACCCGGTCGACGGCCTGCGGTACCGGCTGGCCGGCGTCCGCTACGACCCGCCCTGCCTGGCCTCCACTGTCGTGCTGCTGATCCACGGCCTGTCCTACACGAAGGAAATGTGGGACGTGCCGGGGTATTCCGTGGCCCAGCCGTTCGCCCACGCCGGCTACTCGGTCGTGATCATCGACCGCCTCGGGTACGGCGCCAGTCCCCTGGCCGACGGCCGGCACGTCTCGGCCCTGGCCTACGCCGACATGACCGGCCAGGTCGTCGACCAGCTCCATAAAGACCAGGGCGGCTTCATGCAGGTGGTCGTCGGCGGTCACGGCACCGGCGCGGAGACGGCCGAGCTCGAGGCCGGCCTGACCGGCGGGGTGGCGGCGGTGATGGCCCTCGGCTACACGCACTGGCCGTCGCCGGAGCTGCTCGCCGACCTGGCCGGCGGCGACGTGCCCCGCTCGACCGCCTCCGACTACGAGTACTTCCTCGGCACTCCGGCCCACCGGTCGGAGATGTTCTACTCCGACGCCGCCGACCCGGCCGTCGTGGCCGCCGACGCCGCCGCGGCGGTGCAGTCGCCCTCGGGGGAGATCCAGTCGGCCGGGGCGCAGCCATCGGGGAAGGTCGCAGGCCGGATCACCGTCCCCGTCTTCCTCCAGGTCGGGCAGTACGACCGCCTCTTCCCGCCCGGCTACCTCACGGCCGAGGTCGCCTCGTTCCGCTCCTCCCCCCACGTCGTGACCGACGTCGTCCCCGGCGCCGGCCACACGTTCATGCTCCACCCGATCGGGAACGAGAGCACCTTCCACCTCATCAGCTGGGTGCGGAACCTGCCGTTGACCCCGCCCTGCCACTGAGTCGTCGCTTGCATGGTCCTAGCGGCCGGTGACCGTGACGGTGCCCTTCATGGCGGGGTGGATCGAGCAGTGGTAGCTGATCGTGCCGGAGGTGGCGAACGTGTGACTGAAGAGACCGCTCGTCTTCGGTCCGCTGTCGAACCCGCCCGCTGTGACCGAGTGGGCCAAGCCATCGTCGTCGAAGCTCCAGAGCAGGGCCTGGCCGGCCGTGATCGTGAACGAGGCGGGCGTGAAAGCGCCGTGCTTCACCACGATCGTGGCCGCCGGTGACCCGTCGTCGGTGCTCAGCTCGTGGCCCAACGGGGCGGCTGGGAGCTTCGCCGCCACGTCCGCCACCTGCTTGACCCGGGCGGCCTTCTCGGTGGTATGCCCGCCCGGAGCGCAGCCCCCGAGTACGACAACGCCGGCAACGGCAAGAGCCGGGAGCTTCAGGCTGCTGTCCATGCGGCCACGGTAGGCGAAGCGGTGACCGGTCCCGGTGCGGGACGGCACAAGTTTCGACACCTGAAACAAACCTCCGGTGGGGAGCGTCGGCCGTGGTACGAGACAAGGGCCGAAGTGGACGTGGTCAGCCGGGGCCGGCGGTTCGGCCCCGG
>DASYFF010000121.1:0-8484 GCA_036498605.1 Acidimicrobiia bacterium
GATGACTCCGGCCTGCTGTGCCGGTCGTGCTGGCGGGCGGCGCTGACCTGGATGGGTGTGGAACAGCAGGAAAACGTGTGCGCCCGCTGCGGAATTCCCGTCGAGCACGCCCGCAGTGTCCACATCGCCCGCAGCGGCGAGTCCGAAGGCTGGCAGCTCTGCCCGGAGCACGGCGTGGCGTTCCTCAACCAGCTGCACACCGTCGAGCCGAAGCTGTCCGTCGAGTCGCTGGCGCTGGCCGCCGATTGGCGAGCGAACGAGTCATGAATCTCAACCAGGTCCAGGTCTTCTGCACCGTGGCCAAGCACCTCAGCTTCTCCATGGCCGCCGAGGAGCTGTTCATCACCCAGCCGGCGGTCAGCCAGCAGGTCAAGGCCCTCGAACGGCAGCTGAACGTGAAACTGTTCGAGCGGGTCGGCCACAAGCTGTACCTGACCGAGGCCGGGGAAGCGGTCCTGCCCCATGCACAGTCCCTGTTGACCTCCCGGGCGGAGATGGAGCAGACGCTGGCCATGCTGCGGGGCTCGGGCCGGGGTCGCCTGGCGCTGGGCGCCAACACCACCGGCGGGATGTACGTCGCCCCCGCCATCGCCCGGGCCTTCCGCGACATCTCGCCCGAGGTCGAGGCCACGCTCCAGATCGAGACCACGAACCGGATCCTCGACCGGGTGATGCAGAACATGATCGACGTGGCCGTCGTCACCGGCCCGGTGGAGGACGGGCGCTTCGCCATCCGCGACCTCTGCCCCGACGAGGTCTGCCTGATCGTGTCCCCGTCGCATCCGTTCGCCTCCCGGGCGTCGGTCAGCCCGGCCGAGGTGGCGGCCGAGGACTTCGCCGTCCCGGAGCCGGGGTCCCGCACCCGGCTGCTGATCGAACAGGCCTTCCACGACCGGGGCCACCGGCTCCGGGTGACGATGCAGCTGCCGGGGACGGAGGCGGTCAAGAAGGCCGTCGAGGCCAACCTGGCGGTGGCCATGGTGTCGCAGTACTCCATCGACCGGGAGGTGGCCCTGGGCGTCCTGGCCCGGGTCCCGGTGGACGGGCTGGTGCTGGAGCGGCCCATTCACATCCTGCACCGCAAAGGGAAGCACCTCTCCCCCCTGGTCAAACGGTTCCTGGCCTTCGCGGCCGAATACGTCGCCAAGCGAGCATTCACTGATTACGCAAGTGAATAAGCAAATGAGCGGCGCACCCCTCCAAACCCTTATTTGACCCTCCCTCGCCGGCGAGGGAGGGTGCAGGTGACAACCAAGGGGGCAATTTGGCATCGACGGACGTCGACAACACCCTCGCGCCCCACGGTGGGCCGTTCACCGAACGGGTGCTCGACCCGGCCGAGGGCGCCAAGGCGATCAAGGGTCTCACGGAGGTCCCGGTCAGGGGGCAGATCGCCACCGAGTGCATGGGGCTGGCCTACGGGTTCTTCGCCCCGCTGACCGGCTTCATGGGCTCGGATGACGTGGACTCCGTAGCGAAGGCCATGCGGCTGGCCGGCGGCTACGTGTGGAGCGTCCCGATCCTGTTCGATCTCTCCCCGGAACAGATCGCCGAGCAGGGCATCGCCGAGGGCCAGACGATCCTGCTCACCTACCAGGGGAACCCCCTGGCGACCCTCGACGTCGAGGAGATCTACGGCTACGACAAGTCGTTCCTGGCCGAGCGGATCTACGGCACCACCGAGGACGCCCACCCCGGGGTGCGGCGCACCTTCGCCTATCAGGACCGGTTCCTCGGCGGCCCGATCACGCTGGTGAACCCGCCGCAGCTGTCGGAGCCCTTCAACCGGTTCTTCTTCACCCCGGCCCAGATGCGGGCGTCGTTCGCCGAGCTCGGGTGGAACAAGGTTGTGGCCTACCAGTCCCGCAACGTGCCCCACGTCGGCCACGAGTGGCTGATGAAGTCGGCCTGGTTCGCCTCCGGGGCCGACGGCGTGCTGGTCAGCGCCGTCATCGGCGAGAAGAAGGTCGGGGACTCGATCGACGAGGCGGTGATCCTCGGTCAGGACATGCTGCGGGAGGGGGGCTACTTCCTGCCCGACGTCCACAAGACGTCGATCCTGCTGTGGGACATGCGCTACGCCGGGCCCCGGGAAGCGGTCTTCCACGCTCTGGTCCGCAAGAACCTCGGCTGTACCCACCACATGTTCGGCCGGGACCACGCCGGCGTGGGCAAGTACTACGACCCCTACGCCGCCCACCGCATCTTCGAGGAGATCCCCGACATCGGCATCAAGCCGGTGCTGACGCTGGAATGGTTCTACTGCCCCCGCTGCGGCCCCGGCTACGAGCGGCTGTGCGGGCACCAGGACCAGAAGGATCCGATCAGCGGGACGTGGATCCGCAGCCTCATCGCCGAGGGGAAGCAGCCCGACCAGCAGAAGTTCCGCACCGAGGTGTTCGACACGATGATCGAGGCCGGCCGCACGTTCGGCGGCGGTTCGCCGTTCGTGTCAGAGGAGTACCTGGCCAACCGGAACCCGGTTCTCAACGTTTCGCCCATCGGGGCCTGATCAGGGGGGCAATTTCGTGCCGACCTTCGTCCATGTCGACAAGTGCGACGGCTGCCGGGCACTGGCCCAGCCGGCCTGCATGTACATCTGCCCCAACGACCTGATGGCGCTCGACGTCACGATCGGGAAGGGCTTCAACCAGGAGCCCGACCTGTGCTGGGAGTGCTACTCCTGCGTCAAGACGTGCCCCCAGGGCGCCATCGAGATGCGGGGCTACGCCGACGTGATGCCGATGGGATCCCGGGTCACGCCGATGCGGGGCACCGACTCGATCATGTGGGCGATCCAGTACCGCAATGGTGAGGTCAAGCGGTTCAAGTACCCGATCCGCACGACCTCGTGGGGTTCGATCGACTCGACGCTGGGGGACGAGCCGCCGGCCGAGGCCGGCTTCGGGGCTCAGGAGCTGTTCGGCGAACCCCGCTTCCTGCACATCGACGCCCTGCCCGTCATCAGCGCCTAGCCGGCCGGAGGTCATCGCGATGCCGTTCGAACCGCAGGTCGAGACCGTCGAGTGCGACGTCCTCATCGTCGGTGGGGGCATGGCCGGCTGCGGCGCCGCCTTCGAGGCCGCCAACTGGGCCCGGGGCCGGGGACTCCGGGTCTGCCTGGTCGAGAAGGCCGCCATCGAGCGCTCCGGCGCCGTGGCCATGGGCCTGTCGGCCATCAACATGTACATGGGCATGCAGTGGGGGGAGAACACCCCGGAGGAGTTCGTCCGCTACGTCCGCCAGGACCTCATGGGCCTCTCCCGGGAGGACCTCGTCTACGACCTGGCCCGCCACGTCGACTCCTCCGTCCACATGTTCGAGGAGTGGGGCCTGCCGATCTTCAAGAACGAGGACGGGCGCTACAAGCGTGAGGGCCGCTGGCAGATCATGATCCACGGCGAGTCCTACAAGCCGATCGTGGCCGAAGCGGCCAAGAACGCGCTGGGCGAGGGCAACCTCTACGAGCGGGTCTTCGTGGCCCACCCGCTCCTCGACGCCGACGACCCCACCCGCATCGCCGGCGTGGTCGGCTTCTCGGTGCGGGACTACAAGGTCATCGTCTTCAAGGCCAAGGCCGTGATCTCGGCCGGCGGCGGCGCCACCGGTGTCTACCGCCCCCGGGCCCAGGGCGAGGGCCTCGGCCGCATCTGGTACGCCCCCTGGAACACCGGCTCGGCCTACGCCATGCAGATCCGGGCCGGGGCCAAGATGACCCAGATGGAGCACCGCCTGGTGGTGGCCCGCTTCAAGGACGGCTACGGCCCGGTCGGCATGTGGTTCCTGCTGTTCAAGTCGCAGCTGAAGAACTCCCTCGGACAGATCGCCGAGGAGTACCGGGCCCACGAGCTCGAGGAGTGGGCGCCCTACGGCACGGCCAAGCCGGTGCCGACACCGCTGCGGAACCACCTGATGCTCAACGAGATCAAGGAGGGCTTGGGCCCGCACTACCTGCGGACCGACGAGGCCCTGCAGCGGATGTTCCTGGAGGCCCAGAACGACCCGAAGAAGATCGCCGAGATCGAGTCCGACGCCTGGGAGGACTTCCTCGACATGACGATGTCCCAGGCGCACATCTGGGCGTCGCAGAACATCGACCCGGCCAAGACCCCCTCCGAACTGATCCTCACCGAGCCCTACCTGATGGGGTCGCACGCCTCGGCCACCGGCGCCTGGTGCTCCGGGCCGGAGGACGCCGCCCCCGAGGGCTACCACTGGGGCTACAACCGGATGACCACGGTCAAGGGCCTCTTCGCCGCCGGCGACGCCTGCGGCGCCTCGGCCCACAAGTTCTCCTCCGGCAGCTACACCGAGGGCCGCCTGGCCGGGAAGGCGGCGGTCCAGTACGTGATCGACAGCAGCGACGTCCGCCTCGACCAGGGCGCGGTCGACGACACGATCCGGGAGATCTACCAGCCGTTCAACACCTACGGCGAGCACCAGCACGAGACCAGCCGGCCGGAGCTCAACGCCAACTACATCCTCCCGAAGATGGCGCTGCACCGGATCCAGAAGATCATGGACGAGTACGCCGCCGGCCCCGGCAACTACTACATGACCAACGGCCCGACCCTGGAGCGGGGCCTGGAGCTGATGCAGTTCTTCCGGGAGGACTGCCAGTACCTGGCCGCCCGCGACCTCCACGACCTCCTGCGGTGCTGGGAGGTGTGGGACCGGGTCGACTCGGCCGAGGCCTGCCTGCGGCACATGCTCTTCCGGGAGGAGACCCGCTGGCCGGGCTACTACTACCGGGGCGACTTCCCGAAGCTCGACGAGGCGAACTGGAAGGTCTTCGTCAACTCCCGCCGCGACCCCAAGAGTGGGGAGTGGGAGCTCGAGAAGGTGCCCTTCGCCACCAAGATCTCGTAGGAATCAATGGCTGGTAGCAACGGGAACGGGGCCGCCGCCGTCGGCCGGGAGCGAGGGATCCTCGTGGTCGGCGGCGGGATGGCCGGGATCAGCGCGGCCATCGAGGCGGCGGAGGCGGGCAGCGACGTCTACGTCGTCGAGTCCGGGCCGTCGCTCGGCGGCCGGGTGGCGCAGCTGCACCAGTACTTCCCCAAACTCTGCCCGCCGTACTGCGGCCTGGAGATCAACTTCCGGCGCATCCGCTCCGACCACCGCCATTTCAAGGTGTTCACCCTGGCCTCGGTGGAGCGCGTCACCGGCTCGGTCGGCGACTACGAGGTGACGATCCGCCTCGACCCCCGCTACGTGATCGCCGACCGCTGCATCGCCTGCAACCGCTGCGCCGAGGTCTGCCCGGAGGAGCGGCCCAACGCCTTCAACTACGGGCTCGACACCACGAAGGCGGCCTACCTGCCGGGCCCGATGGCCTTCCCGATGAAGTACGTCATCGATGGCGCGGCCTGCGCCGGCCCGGCCTGCTCGGCCTGCGTCGAAGCCTGCCCGACCGACGCCATCGACCTCCGGATGCAGCCCAAGACCATGACGGTCAAGGTGGGGTCGATCGTGGTGGCCACCGGCTGGAAGCCCTACGACGCCAACCGGCTGACGATCCTCGGCTACGCCGAGCACCGTGACGTCGTCAGCAACGTGCAGTTCGAGCGGCTGGCGGCGGTGGACGGGCCGACCTGCGGCCGCATCGTCCGGCCCAGTGACGGCCGGGAGGCCAAGCGGGTGGCGTTCGTGCAGTGCGCCGGGTCGCGCGACGTGAACCACCTGCCGTACTGCTCGTCGATCTGCTGCCTGTCGTCGATCAAGGAAGCGACGTACGTCCGGTCGCAGTACCCCGACTCGGAGGTGTTCGTCTTCTACATCGACATCCGCGCTCCCGGCCGCAACGAGGACTTCTACCACCGCATCCGGGCCGACGAGGGCGTGCACTTCATCAAGGGCAAGGTGGCCAAGGTGGTGGCCGACCCGGCCGGCAGCGGCGACCTGATCGTCGAAGCCGACGACATGCTGTCGGGGGCCAAGCGCCGCGTGCCGGTCGACCTCGTCGTGCTGGCCACGGGGATGCAGCCCTCCCTGGCCGGCGCCGAGCCGATCCCCGGCCTGCCGATCGAGTTCGACGAGTACGGCTTCGCCCTCGAGAACCGGGCGGCCGGAATCTTCGTGGCCGGCGTCGCCCACCGCCCGGCCGATGTCGTCACCTCCGTCCGCGACGCCACCGGCGCCGCCCTGAAGGCCCTCCACGCCACCGCCCGCCCATGAGCGACCCCCAGCCGCCCGCCGACTCCAACCCGCCGCCGGCCGACGGTGCCGACGCCCCGGACGCCGGCTGGCACCCTCCGCCGCCCCCGGGCAAGGGACTCCGGACGGGCGAGGGCCCCGCCGGCCCGGTCGCCTCCGGCACCTGGGCGCCGCCCCCGCCGCCGGGCAAGGGCGCAACCCCGGCCCCGCCCGCCCCGGGCGCGGCACCACCGGTCGCTCCCCAACCGCCCCCGGCCCCTCCGGCCGCCGGCGGCTGGACACCACCCGGCGCTCCCCAACCAGCCACGCCACCTCCGGCGGCCGGTGGCTGGTCGCCCCCGGCGCCGCCGGGGAAGGCAAGCCCGGCGCCGCCGGGCCCGACGGTCACGCAACCGGCCGGCAGCTGGGCTCCACCCTCTCCGCCCGGCAAGGCCACGAGTCCTGACGCGCCGGTACCCGCCCCTCCGGCGGCGGGCGGATGGTCGCCCCCCGGCGCCCCCGGGCAAGCCGCCCCGCCGGCGGCCACGCCACCACCGGCGGCCGGCGGATGGTCCCCTCCGGCGGCACCGGGCCAGGCGGCGGCCGCGCCGGCCGCCGCACCGCCCGCACCAGGGGGATGGGCGCCACCGGCCCCAGCGGGACAGGGCAGCACTTCATCGGCCACCGCACCCGGAGCTCCAGCAGGTTGGGCGCCACCGGCCCCACCGGGGCAGGGCGCACCACCGGCCGGCAGCCCGCCGGGCGGCGGAGGATGGGCGCCGCCGGCGCCGCCGGGGGCCGCGGCGGCCGCACCGGCGGCTCCGGCGGCCCCACCGATCGCCCCCGGCGCGCCGGGGTGGGAGTCACCGCCGGTCGAACCGGCCCTGGCGGCGTGGATCGCCCCGACCTCCAAGGCCGGCGTGCCGGTGGCCGTGACGCCGAAGGCCGCCACCGAGCGCACCGCGCTCTACGTCTGCACCGGGTGCGGAATCGGGGAGGCGGTCGACGCCGAACGGCTGGCGGCCGCCGCCGACAGCGAGCTCGGGCATCCCGGGGTCGTCCACGGTCCCCTGTGCATCCCGGAGGGGCTCGCCGCCTTACGGGAGGGACTGGCCGCCGACGAGGCCTCCCGGGTCGTGATCGCCGCCTGCTCGGAGCGGGTCAACCACGACGTCTTCTCGCCCGCCTCGCTCGGGGTCGACATGGTCGGCCGGGTCAACATCCGCGAGCTCGTCGCCTGGAGCAAGCCACCCGGCGAGCCCGAGACGCAGTTGCTGGCCGAGGACTACGTCCGGATGGGCGTCCAGCGCCTGCGGTGGTCCCGCCGGCCCGACCGCCAGGAACGCGAGATCGACACCGCACTGCTCGTCGTCGGCGGCGGCATCTCCGGCCTGACCGCCGCCCTCGAAGCGGCCGAGTCGGGCCACGACGTGCACCTCGTCGAACGCCGGCCGGAGCTCGGCGGATGGATGGCCCGATTCGCCCAGCTGTTCCCCACCCGCCCGCCCTACCGCGACCTCGAGCCCGTCAGCCTCGACGAGCTCATCGCCGCCGTCACCGTCCATCCCCGCATCACCGTCCACACCGGCGCCGAGGTGACCGGCGTGGCCGGCGAACCGGGCGGTCTCGAGGTCACCCTCGAACAGGGCGGCAACGCCAGCTCCTTCCCGGCCGGCGCCGTCGTCATGGCGACCGGCTGGCAGCCCGACCTGTCGGTCGTCGACCACCTCGGCGTCGGCCACCTCCCCGACGTCGTGACCAACGTGGCCTTCGAGGAGATGGCCCGCTCCGGCGCACTCGTCCGGCCGTCCGACGGCGCACCAGTCAAGCGGATCGCCATCGTCACCCGGCCCCGGGCCGGGCTCGGCCCAACGGGGAACGGCGCTGCCGGCAACGGTTCGGCGGCCGGGGACGACTTCTCCTTCGGGACCAACGTCCTGGACATGGCCTCGCTCAAGCACGCGCTGTACGCCACCGCCGCCGGCGCCCGGGCCTATGTCATCTACGAGGACATGGTCACCCCCGGCCTCTACGAGGCGTTCTACCGGCGGGTGTCGGAGGAGCCGGGCGTCTATTTCACCAAGGGCCGTCTCAAGGGCATCGAGGAAGACCCGGGCGGTCAGCTGCTCGTGCGGCTCGGCCAGTCGCTCCTCGGTGAGGACGTCGGTCTCCCCGTCGACCTCGTGGTGCTGGCCACCGGGATGGTTCCGTCGACGGCCGATTCCGACGTGCTGCACCTCATGTACCTCCAGGGGCCGGGGCTCCCCACCGCCAAGTTCGGATTCTCCGACTCCAACTTCATCTGCTTCCCCTACGAGACCCGCCGGACCGGCATCTACGCCGCCGGCA
>DASYFF010000122.1:0-7414 GCA_036498605.1 Acidimicrobiia bacterium
GGCGCTGGAATCCGACCACAAGTTCATGCTGGTCGGCGACGTCTTCACCCAGGACGTCATCGACACCTGGATCGACTACAAGCGCTCCCGGGAGATCGACGCCGTCCGCCTCCGCCCCCACCCCTGGGAGTTCTACCTCTATTACGACATCTAAGAACCCTTACGGCACAACGGTTCGGAACGGCGGCCCGCCCGGGGCCGCCGTTCCCCCGTTCACGGCAGGTCGATGAGCGCGATCTGCCGTTGGCTCGTGTCGCCGAAGCTGACGCCGCGCCGGCCTACCTCCTCCCGGAGGCTCCGCAGCTGCCCGTCGGCCTGCTGCATGGCCGAGTCGTCATCCCAGGTCGAGCCGACGATCCCGGCGCCGGTCTCCCGGTTCACCATGTTCCGGAGCGTCCGGAACCCGGCCATGGCCTTGATCCGGGGAGCGAGATCGGAGTTGAAGTACGAGACGATGTCGTCGACGGAGGCCGGGTCCGTGCTGTAGCGGACGACCCGCAGTGAGGAGCCCACGACGGGCGGCTTCGCCATCTCGAGGCTCACTTCCTCGAAGAGCTCGACCGTCATGGTGCCCGAGAAGAGGCGGGACGCTTCCTCCCGGTTCTTGGCCACGGCGCTGTCGCTGGCGTCGCGGCTGGCCGCGCTGTCCCACATGGTCAGGATGCCGAGTAGCCCGGCTTTCCGGTCGACGCTGGCCGTCGCGCCCCGGTATCCCCTCTGGGCCCGGGTCACGGGCAACGCCGTCTGCTCCAGGTACCGCAGGGCCTCGTCGATGTCGGTCGCTTCGGTCAAGGTGGTGACTCGGTGGAACATGTTGACCTCCCGTCTGTCCGTCTCAACGGTGCCCGCCGACCATGGTCCCCTCCCTGGCCGGGCACAACCGGGACTATCGGTCCTGCGTGACGGTGGCGACGCCGGCTACGTCGACGTCTTGACAGAAGGCCCCAGTGGCCCCGGGATTTTCGGTTCCCGCCCCGGCCCGGGGCGCCTTCGGTCAACTCAGCGCAGCGCCCGGCGGAGGGCGTCGACCCGATCGGCGTTGATGCGCCAGTAGACCCAGCGGCCGCGCTTCTCGCCCGTGATCAGGCCGGCGTCGGCAAGGGCCTTGGTGTGGTGGCTCACCGTGGGTTGCGACTTGCCGAGCGGCCCGAGCAGCTCGCAGGCACACACCTCGTCGCCGGCGGCGATCATGCTGAGCAGCCGGATCCGGACGGGGTCGGCCAGCGCCGCGAACCCGCGGGCCAGGGCCGCCGCCTCCGCTTCCGAGAGCGGAGCCGCCAGCACCGAGGGGCAGCAATCGTCGGCGATCCCCACCTTATCCATTGACAATTGTCGATCCATTCGGCAGAGTCGATGTATCGATGAGTATAAATCTTTGAGGAGCGACGCCGTGTCACGAGTGCAGCTGGCCCTGAACGTCTCCGACCTCGACGCCGCGGTCGAGTTCTACGCCAGGCTCTTCGCCACCGCACCGGCCAAGCGCCGGCCGGGCTACGCCAACTTCACCATCGTCGAACCGCCGCTGAAGCTCGTCCTGATCGAGGGGAACGGGGAGCCGGGCACCCTCAACCATCTCGGGGTGGAGGTGGCCTCGACCGACGAGGTCGCCACGGCGCAGGCCCGGTTGAGCGGCGAGGGGCTCGCCACCGCCGTCGAGGACCAGGTGTCCTGTTGCTACGCCGTGCAGGACAAGGTCTGGGTCGACGCTCCGGACGGCGAGCCGTGGGAGATCTACACCGTCCTCGCCGATGTGGAGATGCCGGCCGGCGAGCTCCGGACGGTCGAGCCCGGCGCCGACGGGCTGTGCTGCACCGCGGCCCGCTCAGCCCCGGCGACGCCGGCGGTGAGTCCTCTGAGATACGACACCTAGGCCTTTCCGCAGGGCAGAGGGGGCCTCCGAGTGATCGGGGGCCCCCTCTTCGCGCCCGGCGGATCAGACGGTGGCGGTGGCGGCGGCGTTGATCTCCAGGAGTGCCTGCCAGTCGAGGATGCCGAGGATGTTGTCATCGTCGTCCATGAACTGGATCGGGCCGTAGTTGGTGAAATAGAAGACGGTCTCCTCGACGAAGTTGGTGAAGTCGTGGATCATCCCCGTCGGCTCGTAGCCGTAGTCGCCGGCGTAGGCGGTGACACCCCCGGCGGCGACGCCGCCCCGCACCTCCATGACCCCACTGATCATGAGGTATTCCCCCGCTCCCAGGTGCTTGTGGCGCGGGAAGCCGGAGCCGGCTGCGCACTGGAAGATGGCGGTCCACTGGCCGTTCTCGGAGCTCACCCGCAGGAGCCTCATGTCGATCCCGGGGGCCCCGGGGAACGGAACCCACTGGAGATCGTCGGTGTGGACGTACGTGTCCTTGATCTCGGCGTTTCGCATGCGGTCGAGCACTTCCTTGTTGCTCATCGGCAGGCCCCCCTCTGGCTGTCCGTGGCGTGGCCCGGATGGTACCGCCGTCCGCCGTCAGGCGTCGCGGGCCGCCTCGAAGGCGGTGATGTAGCCGGCGAGGCGGTCGGCGGCGTCGATGGCCACACCGGGGTCGGTCAGGTCGAGGTCGCCGTCGTCCCAGGTCTCCGACGCCCGGCGCCAGGCGCCGCCGTGGCCGAGGAACCGGCCGATCTCGACCTCCTCACCGAGGGCGGGCCGCCAGTCCCCCTCGGCAGCCAGGATCCGGGCGATGGCCACCTCGTTGCGGGCGGCGTCGGAGTGCTCGGCGTGGAACCCGACCTCGAGCACGGTGGCCCCGCGGTGGCGGACGAGCTGGACCTCGTAGTGCTCCTTGGCTTCGTCCCCGAACCAGAGCTTGGCGTTGCGTCCACTCACCCGCGACGAGAACCCCCGCCGCTCGGGCGGGAGGAATCCCACCAGCGCCTCGACCACCTGCTCGAAGAATGCCCGGCTCACCGGCCCCTACCATGCACCGCCGGAACAGCCCTGCCCAGTGCGTCTAGCCTCGCTGCGGTGTCGCCGTCGCCGTGGGTCACCCGGTTCGCCCCGCTGGTTCCAGCGGGGGGGTCGGTGCTCGACGTGGCCTGCGGCGGTGGGCGCCACACCCGCTTCTTCCTCGAGCACGGCCACCCCGTCACCGCCGTCGACCGGGACACGAGCGGGCTCGCCGATCTCGCCGGCCACCACGGGCTCGAGATCCTGGAGTGCGACCTCGAGGACGGTGCGCCGTTCCCATTCCGGGGCCGCACGTTCGACGCGGTGGTGGTGACGAACTACCTCCACCGGCCGCTCCTGACCGACATCGTGGCCGCGGTGGCCGCCGGGGGTGTCCTGCTCTACGAGACGTTCGCCGTCGGCCAGGAGCGGTTCGGGCGGCCGCACAACCCCGACTTCCTGCTCCGGGCGGGCGAGCTGCTCGACGCCGTGCGGGGCGCCCTGCGGGTGGTGGCCTACGAGGACCTGATCCTGGAAGATCCGGATCCCCGGGCCGTCCAGCGCATCGCGGCCGTGCGAGCATTGGCGGACCGTGACCGCTAAGCACCCCAAGAAGGCCTCCGCGCTCCCGGCCGCCGGCGACGACGCCGAGCTGCTCGATCGCGATCTGTCCTGGCTGGAGTTCAACGCCCGGGTGCTGGCGCTGGCCGGGGACCCGTCGGTCCCGCTGCTCGAGCGGCTCAAGTTCCTGGCCATCTTCTCGGGGAACCTCGACGAGTTCTTCATGATCCGGGTGGCCGGCCTGGCCGGCCGGGTGGCGGCGGGGCTCGGGGCGGCCACGGCCGGCGGGCTGGAGCCGGCGGCCCAGCTCAAGGCCATCCGGGCCCGGGTTCTGGAGCTCGTCGCCCACCAGAGCGAGATTCTCGCCGCCCTCCTCCCCGTCCTGGCCGAGGCCGGCGTCCGGCTCGGCCCGCCGGGCGAGCCGGTCGAGGAGGCCCACCGGGAGGAGCTCGGGCGGCGGTTCGAGGAGCAGCTGTTCCCCGTCCTCACCCCGCTGGCCGTCGACCCCGGCCACCCCTTCCCCTACATCTCCAACCTGTCGTTGAACCTGGCGGTGTCCGTGCGGGACGGGCGGGACGGCAGCCGGCGCTTCGCCCGGGTGAAGGTGCCCCCGCTGCTGTCGCGGTTCCAGGTCACCGGGGACGGCACCCGCCTCTACCCCCTCGAACAGCTCATCGGCGAGTGCCTCCCCATGCTCTTCCCGGGGATGGACGTCGAGGCCTGGCACCCCTTCCGGGTCACCCGCAACGCCGACCTCATGGTCGACGACGAGGAGTCCGACGATCTCCTGGCCGCCATCGAGATCCAGCTCCGCCAGCGCCGTTTCGGTCGGGCGGTGCGCCTCGAGGTCGACGCCGGCATGCCGGCCGGCGTCCGGGAGCTGCTGCTGCGGGAGCTGCAACTCGCCGCCGACGACCTCTACGAGATCGACTTCATCCTCGACATGGGGTCACTGTCGGAGCTCTACGCCCTCAACCGCCCGGAGCTCAAGTACCCGCCGCTGACGCCGGCGCCGCCGCCCGCACTGGTGGTCGATCCCGGCGACCTGTTCGCCGCCCTCCGCCAGCGCGACGTCCTGCTCCACCACCCCTACGAGTCCTTCGCCATCGTGGAGGCCTTCATCGACCGGGCGGCCGGCGACCCCGACGTCCTGGCCATCAAGCAGACGATGTACCGCACGACCCTCGAGAGTGCCATCCCCCGGGCGCTCATCCGGGCGGCCGAGGCGGGCAAGCAGGTGGCGGTCCTCGTCGAGCTCACGGCCCGGTTCAGCGAGGAGGTCAACATCGCCTGGGCCCGGCGTCTGGAGGAGGCCGGCGTCCACGTGGTCTACGGGCTCGTGGGGCTGAAGACGGGCGGCAAGGCGACGCTGGTGGTGCGTCGGGAACGGAACGAGCTCCGCCGTTACTGCCACATCGGGACGGGCAACTACGACCCGACGACCGCCCGCCAGTACGACGACGTCGGCCTGCTGACCGCCGACGAGGACATCGGCGCCGACCTGAGCGACCTCTTCAACTACCTGACCGGCTACAGCCGCAGCACCGACTACCGCAAGCTCATCGTGGCGCCGATGTCTCTGCGGGCCCGGATCCTCGAGCTCATCGCCGAGACGGCGGCCGAGCCGGGGGGCCGCATCGCGCTGAAGATGAACAACCTCGTCGACGGGGAGATCATCAGGGCGCTGGAGCGGGCCTCGGTCGGCGGCTGCGACGTCGACCTCGTCATCCGGGGGATCTGCCGGCTCCGGCCCGGCGTCCCGGGCCGGTCGGAGCGGATCCGGGTCCGCTCCCTGGTCGGGCGCTTCCTCGAGCACTCCCGGATCTTCGCCTTCGCCCGGCCCGGCGGTGACACCCGCTACTTCATCGGGTCGGCCGACCTCACGCCGAGCAACCTCGACCGGCGCGTCCAGCTGCTCTGCCCGGTGGACGACCCCGCCCTCACCGCCGAGTTGGAGGGGATCCTGGCCGCTCCGGCGACCGAAACGAGGCAAGCCTGGGAACTGGGCCCCGACGGTTCGTGGGCTCGTTGCACTTCTTAAATAACCGGTACATTCGGCTCCTTCATTTCTCATAATTCAACGAGGGGCCAGCTTGACTTCGGCCCGACAAAGGCTGACAATTTGCCCTGCAGGCTGGGGACAAACAGGTAGTGCTGGGGAAATAGAGCGGGATTCTCTCCCCGGAATTCTCCGCAAAGAAAATTCTGGGGATATCGGTCGCCGCTGGGGTGCCACCAAACGACGGTAGAGCCGCGCCTGCCGTCTGGGAAAGGGAGCGATCACAGTGTTCAGGTCACGATTCTGGAAGCGGGCGACGCTGGGGGCGGGCCTCATGGCCGTGCTGCTCACCGCCGCCCCCCACGCCATGGCCGAGGGCCGGTTCCACCTGCCCTACGGTGACGGGCTCAACTCGCCGGACGGGTCGGTCGGTCCGGCCGCGCCGGTCGACATCAGCGGCCGCGATCCGCACGCCTACTCGGCGCCGGCCTACTCCGGCCGGTTCGGGCCGCTGCCCGGGCCCGGCGGACCCTCCGACGGGCGCGTCTCGGCCGACCTGGGGCTGACGGGCACGTCGGCCCCCGACCCGGCGACCCAGGGCGGGCACTTCGACTACACCCTGACCGTGACCAACGCCGGGCCGGCCCCGACGACTGACGTCAACTTCACCGACCAGTTGCCGAGCGGGCTCCGCCTCGTGCAGTCGTCGGCCACGCAGGGTGTGTGCTCCGCCTACCAGCAATACCTGCAGTGCGCCCTGGGCACGCTCGACGGCGGCCGCAACGCCACGGTGACGGTCACCGTCAACGCCGTCCAGAGCGGCTCGGTCTACAACACCGCCTCGGTCATGGGCCGGGAGTACGACCCCAACCAGGGCAACAACGCGGTCACGGTGGTGACCGACGTCCAGCCCGGTGGGACGTGGGCCGCCGACCTGTCGGTGGCCAACGCCACCGACCACGCCACGGCCAACCCCGGTGACACCGTGAACTACACCGTGACGGTGACCAACGCCGGCCCGGCGGTGGCGGTGGCCACGCACCTCACCGACCAGCTGCCCGACGGCGCCGACTTCCTGTCGGCCACCTCCAGCCAGGGGTCGTGCAGCCCGTCGAACAACGACATCGTCTGCGAGCTCGGCGATCTCGCCTCGGGCGCCACGGCCACGCTCACGGTGGCGGTGCGGCTCAACCAGCCCGGCACGGCGGTCGACACGGCCTACGTGACGAGCCAGATGCTCGACAACAATGGCGGCGACAACCAGGCCCAGGCCACGACCCAGGTCGGCGGCCAGTCCGGCCCGGCCCCGGCCGCGCCTGTCGGGTCGTCGGCTGCGCCAACTTCCTCCCGGTCGCCGCGGTCCGGCTCCGGCGCCTCGTCGCCCGGCCCCGCCTCACCGGTCGGCGCCCCCCGGCCGGCGGGCTACTGATACGTCTGCTGATGTCGTGATCGGTTGGCCCGCCACCAGGCGGGCCAACCATCGCGCCGGTGGTGTCTCGATGGTTCGGGCCAGGTGGGCCACGGTGGCGTTGGCGGCCCGGAGATAGGCCTGCTCGGCCCGCGGCCCGCGCTCCCACCAGGCCAGCGGCCCACCGGTGAGGGCCAGTTCACTCCACCGGCTCGACCACGGCAACAGCTCCAGCGTCACCGCCACCGGCCGCGCCTCCCGGCCGGCGGGACACAGGATTCCGGTGGCCATCCGGAGGGGCTGGTAGCCCCGGGGGCGGGGGACGGCCCGGTGGAACGGCCCACCGAGGCGCAGCCTCCCGGCCGGCGGGGCGGACACCTCCCACCAGTGGCCCTCGTCCCCGACGGCCTCGGGCGAACTCAGGCACCACCGGGCGAAATCGAGAACGGCACCGGCGGGACGGGGGGCCACCCGGACCAGATGCGACACGTAGGGGTGGTAACGGCTGGGGGACATCGGGCTCCTCGGGCTCGTCCCCCCATCCGACGGGTTCACCTTACCCAGCAAG
>DASYFF010000123.1:0-19864 GCA_036498605.1 Acidimicrobiia bacterium
ACACCGCCCACGTCGTCGACGCCACCCTGCCCGAGCTGTTCTCCTTCGACGGTGCGGCGGTGCCGAGCGTCAACCCCAACTACCTGGAGTCGGCCGAGCTCACCAGCCGGGACCCGAAGCAGGTCGTCACCTACCGGATCAACCCCAAGGCCGCCTGGAGCGACGGCACGCCGATCACCGAGGCCGACTTCGAGGCCCAGTGGAAGGCCAACAACGGCACGGCGCAGGGCTACAGGATCTCCTCCGCCAACGGCTACGAGCAGGTCGAGAGCGTGGCCAAGGGGGCCGACGACCGCGAGGTCGTCGTGACCTTCGCCCAGCCCTACGCCGACTGGAAGGGCATCTTCTCGCCGCTCTACCCGGCGTCGACCAACAACGACGCCACCGTCTACAACGAGGGGTGGGTGGGAAAGATGCCGGTCACGGCCGGCCCCTTCCGGTTCGAGGGGATCGACGAGACGGCCAAGACCCTGAGCGTCGTGCGCGACGACCACTGGTGGGGCGACCGGCCCAAGCTCGACCGCATCGTCTTCCGGGCCATCGCCCCCGACGCCCAGATCGACGCCCTGATCAACGGCGAGGTCGACTTCATGGACGTGGGGCCCGACGTCAACAAGCTGCGCCGGGCCACCGACGCCCGAGGGGTGAAGATCCGCAAGGCCGGCGGCCCCCAGTTCCGCCACATCACCCTCAACGGCTCGGGTGAGATCCTCAAGGACCAGAAGGTACGCCAGGCCCTGGCCCTGGCCATCAACCGGAACCAGATCGCCAAGCTCCTGCTCGGCCCGCTCGGGGTCGAGGCCACACCGCTCCAGAACCACATCTACATGACCAACCAGCGGGGCTACCGCGACAACGCCGGCGCCCTGTCGAGCCCCGACGTCGAAGCGGCGAAGCGCCTCCTCGACGAGGAGGGCTGGAAGGTCGAGGGCGACGTCCGCCGCAAGGACGGGAAGGACCTCGCCCTCCGCTTCGTCATTCCCAGCCAGGTCGCCTCGTCCCAGCAGGAGTCGAGCCTGGTGCAGAACATGCTCAAGGCGATCAACGTCCGGGCCGACGTCGAGGCCGTGCCGTCGGACGAGTTCTTCCCCAGGTACATCAACACCGGGAACTTCGACCTCACCGTCTTCTCCTGGATCGGCGACCCGTTCCCGATCAGCTCGGCCAAGTCGATCTACGGCGAGCCGAAGGGCGACGACATCCGCCAGAACTACGCCCGGGTCGGCTCACCGGAGCTGGACGCCCTGTTCGACAAGGCCACCGCCGAGTTCGACCCCGACCGGGCCATCGACCTCGGGAACCAGATCGACGCCATGATCTGGAACGAGGTCCACTCCCTCACCTTCTACCAGCGCCCCGAGATCATCGCCGTCAAAGACAACCTGGCCAACTTCGGCGCCTTCGGAGTGGCGAAGCCGCCCCGCTACGAGGACATCGGCTTCGTCAAGTAAGGGAGCGTCACTGCCGGGCGCCCACCGGACACGGCCGGCGTGGGGCGGAGCCCCACGCTACGGAGGAGCCCGGCGGAGGCCGCGGGGGCGGCGGAGCCGCCCAGAAATAGAGTGAGGGTCGGGGCGCCCCCCTGAACGCCCGACCCTCGGTGTGTGTCCGCAGCACACATCTGGTGGATCTCGTGGATCAGCTCTTGCCGACGTAGTCGGCCCGGATCACGATCCGCTTCGTCGCCGACCCCGGGGGGTGGCAGGCGAAGAGCGTCAGCGTGGCGTCGGGCGTCGGGTTGACGATCCACGTGTCGGCCGGCGTGACGATCTGCTGCGCCGTCATCTTGTAGGTGTAGGTCCCGTCGGGCATGACGAACTGGATCTCGTCGCCCGGCACGAGCTTGTCGAGGTTGCGGAACGGGTGGGTGTGGGTCACCCGGTGCCCGGCGAAGACGGCGTTGCCGAGCTGGCCGGGCATGGCGCTTCCCGGCCAGTGCCCCGGGCCGTGGTCGATCACCGTCAGGGTCACGCCCTCGTAGACGGGGTGCACGAGCCCGATCTTGGGGATCCGGATCTCGCCGATCTTGACGATGAGCGACGGGGCGGTGGGGTTGGCCGGCGGTGGGATCGGCCGGGTCCGGGGCGCCGGGGCGGCCGCGCCGGCCGGCAGCGTGGTGACGGTCGTCGGCGGGATCGGCAGGTCCTCGAAGGGGGCGGTGGTGGGCGTGTCGATCGTCGACGCCGCCGCCACCGCCTCGGCCGGGTTGGTGTGGTCGACAGCGACGACGATGCCGGAGAGGAGGACGCCGGCGATCAGGGCGGAGAGGACCGGCACCGACGGCACCCGCCACCGGCGCCGCGGCCGGGACGGCGGATGCGCGTCGCCGTCGACGGCCGCGACGGCCGGCGGGAAGAGTGCGTACAGGAGCTCGGAAGACGCGGTGTCCGCGCCCGGCTCCCCGGGGGGCGGGGAGGTCGACACGCAGAGGTTGTTCCGCGCCGCCGGCGGCCACACCTGCCGCCGAAACGGAACTGCAATCGGGGGGAACATATGTGTGGAACCCGCCGATCGCGGCATTGCTGGGTCCTCGCACCGTTCGCCCCCGTGACAGGCTGCGGCCATGCAATTCGGCGTCAGCATGTTCCCGACCCGGTACTCGATCGGCATGGTGGAGCTCGCCCGGGCCGTCGAGGAGCGGGGCTTCGAGTCCCTGTTCGTCCCCGAGCACACCCACATCCCCACCAGCCGCCGCAGCCCCTGGCCGGGCGGGGCCGACCTCCCGCCCGAGTACCGGGAGACGCTCGACCCCTTCCTGGCCCTCACCGCGGCGGCCACCGTGACCGACCGGATCCTCCTCGGGACAGGCATCTGCCTCGTCGTCGAGCGCGACCCGATCACCACCGCCAAGGAGGTGGCCACCCTCGACCTCCTCTCCGGCGGGCGGTTCCTGTTCGGGATCGGGGGCGGGTGGAACCGGGAGGAGATGGAGAACCACGGCACCGACCCGACCCGGCGCTTCGCCGTGATGCGGGAACGGATGCTGGCCATGAAGGAGATCTGGACCAGGGACGAGGCCGAGTACCACGGCGAGTTCGTGGACTTCGACCCGATCTGGTCGTGGCCCAAGCCCGTCCAGCACCCCCATCCGCCGGTGCTGGTGGCCGGCAACGGCGCCGGGACGCTGGACCGGGTCATGGAGTACGGCGACGGCTGGATCCCCATCCCCGGCCGGGGCGCCGTCAAGCTCGGCGAGGGCACCGCCCGCCTCCGGGAGATGGCCGAGGAGCGGGGCCGGCCCCCGGTCCCGGTGACGGTCTTCGGCGCCCGCCCCGACCCCGAGGTGCTCGAGCACTACGCCGCGGCCGGCGTCGACCGGGTGCTGTTCAGCCTCCCGCCCGTCCCGACCCCAGAAGCCCTCAAACGCCTCGATACTTACGCGAACCTCGCCGAAACAGAACGTTCATAGGGAAAAACCGCAAATCTGTCTTGAGGTCTTGACGCCACCGCCCCGTCGTTGATTAGGTGGTCGTACCGCTAACGCACTCGTAAGCGCAGATAAGCGCTTCGGGCTTGGTGGACCCGTAGGGAACCGACTCCTCACCGCGAAGGAGGTTGGAACCGACGATGACGGCTTCTAGCGAGGAGGCCACTCCGCCCCGCTAGAGAGGCCGGCCGAACACCACACGGTCGGCCGACAAGAACCAGGTCAGCCGGCGTTCGGGAACGACTCTTTCTGGAGAGCTCCGGGCGGCGGTCCACCTGACAACAGCAAGATCCCATGCAACGGCCCCGGCATAGCGCCGGGGCCGTTGCGCGTCCGCCGCCGCTAGGGTCGGTCGCCATGGCACCCCAGTTCATCTTCACCATGCGCGACCTCCGCCGGTTCCACCCGCCGGACCGGGAGGTCCTCTCGGGCATCAACATCTCGATGTTCCCGGCGGCCAAGATCGGGGTGCTCGGCGCCAACGGGGCGGGCAAGTCGTCGCTGCTGTCGATCATGGCCGGGGAGGACGACGGCTACACCGGCGAGGCCCGCCTCACCCCGGGCTTCACGGTCGGCTTCCTGCACCAGGAGCCCGTCCTCGACCCGAAGAAGGACGTGCTGGGCAACGTGACCGACGGGGTCGGCGAGACGAAAGCACTCCTCGACCGGTACAACGAGGTCTGCGAGGCGATGGCCGACCCCGAGGCCGACTTCGACAAGCTGCTCCAGGAGCAGTCCGAACTCCAGGACCGCATCGACGCCGCCGGGGCCTGGGACCTCGACCGCACGCTGGAGATCGCCATGGACGCCCTACGCCTCCCGCCGGGCGACGCCGACGTGGCGACCCTCTCGGGCGGCGAGCGGCGCCGCGTGGCGCTGTGCCGGCTGCTGCTGTCCCGCCCCGACCTGCTCCTCCTCGACGAGCCGACCAACCATCTCGACGCCGAGTCGGTGGCCTGGTTGGAGCGCCACCTTCAGGAGTACCCCGGCACGGTGGTGGCCGTGACCCACGACCGCTACTTCCTCGACAACGTGGCGGGCTGGATCCTCGAGCTCGACCGGGGCCGGGGCATCCCCTGGGAGGGCAACTACACCGGTTGGCTGGACCAGAAGCAGCAGCGTCTGGCGCTGGAGGAGAAGTCCGACAAGCGTCGCCAGCGGACGCTGGAGCGGGAGCTGGAGTGGATCCGGATGTCGCCCCGGGCCCGCCAGGCCAAGGGGAAGGCCCGCCTGACGAGCTACGAGGCGCTGGCCGCCGAGGCCGAGGCGGCGCCCGACCGGTCCGACAAGCTGGAGATCGTCATCCCGCCCGGGCCCCGGCTGGGCGACGTCGTGGTCGAGGCCGACCACCTGACCAAAGGCTTCGGCGACCGGCTGCTGATCGACGACCTGTCGTTCTCCCTCCCCCGGGGCGGGATCGTCGGCGTCATCGGCCCCAACGGCGCCGGCAAGACCACCCTGTTCCGCATGATCACCGGGGCCGACAAGCCCGACGGCGGTGACCTACGGGTGGGCTCGACGGTGCAGCTGGCCTACGTCGACCAGAGCCGGGAGACGCTCGACCCCAACCGGACGGTCTACGAGGAGATCACCGGCGGGGTCGACAACCTCGTCGTCGGCGGCCGGGAGATCCACGGCCGGGCCTACGCCGGCCAGTTCGGGTTCAAGGGCACCGACCAGCAGAAGCCGGTCGACAAGCTCTCCGGCGGGGAGCGCAACCGGCTCCACCTGGCCAAGACGCTGCGGGCGGGCGGTAATGTTTTGCTCCTCGACGAGCCGACCAACGACCTCGACGTCGACACCCTCCGGGCGCTGGAGGACGGCCTCCTGGCCTTCCCCGGCTGCGCCGTGGTCATCAGCCACGACCGGTGGTTCCTGGACCGGATCGCCACCCACGTGCTGGCCTTCGAGGGCGACTCCGAGGTGCGGTGGTTCGAGGGCAACTTCTCCGACTACGAGGCCGACCGCAAGAAGCGCCTCGGGGCCGAGGCCGCCCAGCCCCATCGCATCCGGTACAAGCCTCTCGTCCGGTAGCGTTCACGGCCGTGGAACAGCACCTGCGTCATCTGCTCGACGAGCTCAAGGCCGCCATCGGGCGGACGACGGAAGGCGACCAGAGCCGGGAGGAGCTGACGCGCCTCCACGGCGACGTCGAGCGCCGGCTGGAGTCCGGCGAGGACGAGGAGCACAACGGCCTCGTCGACCGTCTGGAGAAGGCCGAGATCCGCTTCGAGTCCGACCACCCGAGCCTCGGGGCATCGATCCGCCAGGCGGTCCAGTCCTTGACCGCGGGGGGCATCTGACTCCCCCCTGAGCGGCCATTCGTCCCGAATGGAAAAAATGTGCATTTCGGGAGGATTCGTGCGGTTCGCGGCGAATTCGTGGTGCGGCGGCAGCGGTCACCGAGGTGGTTGTGGAGGTCACCTCGGTCGCTGCGAGTGGGAGGTCAGGGAAGTGGACGCACTTCCCTGACCGCCCACCTCAACTCGTGTCAGGCGGTCGGCACGGACATCGTCGGGCCCAACGGGAACCTTGCCCGGACGGCGAGGCCGCCGCCGGGACGGGGCTCGATCCAGACCGTGCCCTGGAGTGACTCGACGAGCTGGGCCACGATCCACATGCCGAGCCCCGACGAGCGCTTCGGGCCGTAGGAGGCCGACTTCTCGAAGGCCCGGGGGGCGAACTCGGGCGGCATCCCCGGCCCCCGGTCGAGCACGGCCAGCTCCACCGACCCGTCCCGCCGGATGACGCTGACCTCGACGGCGGCCTCGGGCGGCGAGTGCTTGTTGGCGTTCTCCAGCAGGTTGGTGAGGATGCGCAGCGTCTTCTCGCCGTCGGTGCGGAGCAACGTGAGGCCGTCGTCGATGACCGAGACGAGCCGCTCCCCCTCGAGACCGGCGGCGGCGCCCGCCGACCGGACGAGGTCGGGGACGTAGACGTCGGCCAGCTCCAGCCGGCGATCGGCCCCCAGCGACTCCCGGACGGCCACCTCCCGGACCTCGCCCAGCATGGCCGACAGGTGGTGGGCGTGGCGCTCGATGAGGCCGGCGAGGTCGGCCCGCTCCTGGGGGTCCAGGTCGGCCGAGCGGCGGGCCAGGGCGGTCGACAGCGCCTCGATCGACGAGATCGGCGTGCGGAAGTCGTGGGCCAGGGCGTGGAGGAAGTCGCGCCGTGCCGCGTCGACGCTCTCCAGGTGGAGGCGCAGCCGGTGCTCCTCGTCGAGGCGGCGGTGCTCGGCCTCGGCCTCCGCCTCGGCCTGGGCCCGGGCCTGGCGGGCCAGGTCGGCGGCCCGGGACAGCACGCCGACGAGCAGGGCCACGGCGATCATCAGCCACGACCACCAGGCGGCGTCCCGCACCCGCTCGTGCCACGGCAGCGCCGGCTGCGGCACCCAGAGGATGGCGGCGGCCAGGGACGCCGCCATGGCCGCCGCCACGCCCAGCGAGCGGGCCAGGTCGAAGCGGATGGCGGTGGAGATCACCACCGTGATGGCCACCGGGGTGATGGGGCTGTGGCCGGCGCCGGTGACCGCCGCCGCGGCGGCCACGAAGATGCCCGACAGGGCCGACAGCGCCCAGGCCGTCCACAGGTTGGTGGCTCCCCGGCGGGCGTCGCGGGTCGTCTTCAGGAACGCGAGCCACGCATAGACGATGGCCGTCGTCAGCACGATCCAGGCCGCCCGGGGGTAGGGCACGTCGTGGCCCTCGAAGGCCACCACCACCGCCATCGACGAGGCGATGGCCAGGCGGACCCACGACACGAACCGCTCGGCCGCCACGCGGCTGTCGCGCACCACGAACCGGTGCCGCAACGTCCCGAGCACGAGCTCCCCCTGGTCTCGCCGGGTACCCCCACCATCGTACTCAGCCGCCGCTCAGACAGCGGGGGCGATGACGCAGGACAGGCGCCGGCCGAGCGTAGGGTGTGCTCCGATGCGTCGCCCGTCGATAACGGTCCGGCTGCTGCTCGTCGGGGTCCTCGCCGCCCTTCCCGCCTGCTCCCGGGGCGGCTCGGGGTCGAAGGCCGCCGACCCGAAGCACGCGCCCTCGACCGGCACGTCGTCCGGCGTGCTGTCGGCCGCCGTCCCCGGCGTCTACGCCCACACCGGCGTCCACGACCTGAGCCCGGCGGTGGCGGGGGTGCCGACCCGCGTCTACGTCCCCAACAGCGAGAGCAACACCGTCGACGTCATCGACCCGGTCACGTTCAAGATCGTCGACCACTTCGCCGTCGACAAGGTCCCCCAGCACATCGCCCCCGCCTGGGACCTCAAGACCCTCTACGTCACCAACAACAACGGCAACTCGCTGACGCCGGTCGACCCGGTCACCGGCAAGCCCAGCCCGCCGATTCCGGTCGACGACCCCTACAACCTCTACTTCACTCCTGACGGCGCCCACGCCATCGTCGTGGCCGAGGGCCTCCACCGCCTCGACCTGCGCGACCCCCACACCTGGACGCTGCAGAAGAGCATCCCGGCCGACTGCGACGGCATCGACCACGGCGACTTCACCGCCGACGGCAAGGAGATGCTGCTGTCGTGCGAGTTCTCCGGCCAGCTCATGCGCCTCGACCTGACGAAGCTGGAGTTCACCGGGAAGATGGACGTCGGCGGAGCGCCGGTCGACGTGCGCCTCACCCCTGACGGCTCGGAGTTCCTCGTCGCCAACCAGAAGCGCAACGGCGTGTCGGTGATCGACCTGGCCCAGATGAAGGAGACCCAGTTCATTCCGACCGGGAAGGGCACCCACGGCCTCTACCCCAGCCGGGACGCGACCGTCTTCTACGCCTCCAACCGCCTCGACGGGTCGATCTCGGTCGTCGACCCCGCCACCCGCACCGTCACCGCCACCTGGAAGTTCGGCGGCAGCCCCGACATGGGCGGGGTGTCGACCGACGGCACCCAGCTCTGGCTGTCGGGCCGCTACAGCCAGTCCGTCTACGTGCTCGACACGAAGACCGGCAAGCTCCTTCACCGGATCCGGGTCGGGAAGGGGCCCCACGGCCTGTGCCTGTTCCCCCAGCCCGGCCGTTACAGCATGGGGCACACCGGCAACTTCCGGTGATCCTGGCCGTCGATATCGGCGGCACCAAGCTGGCCGCCGGCCTGGTCGATCCGGCGGACGGGCGGATCGCGGCCCGGGCGGCGACGCCGACCCCCCGGACCACCGACGGCGAGGCCGTCTTCGCCGCCCTGGTCGGGCTCCTCGACGGGCTCGGACCCGACGCGGCGGGGGCCGAGGCCTGCGGTGTCGGGACCGGAGGGCCGATGACGGCGGGGGGCGGGACGCTCTCGCCCGTCCACATCCCCGCCTGGCGGAAGTTCCCGCTCCAGCGGCGGATGGCGGAGGCGACCGGCCTTCCGGTCTTCGTCGACAACGACGCCAAGGCCGTCGCCCTGGCCGAGGGGTGGGTCGGAGCGGCCGCCGGGGTACACGCCTATATCGGGATGGTCGTCTCGACGGGGATCGGCGGAGGCATCGTGCTCGACGGGCGCCTGCTCGACGGGCGGGCCGGCAACGCCGGCCACATCGGCCACGTCGTCGTCGAGCCCGGCGGCCGGGTGTGCTTCTGCGGCGGACGGGGCTGCCTGGAGGGCGAGGCGTCGGGGCGGGCCATCGAGGCCGTCACCGGCCGGGCCCCGGCCGAGGCCGGACCCGAGGTCGTGGCCCGGGCCGGGACGCTGGTCGGCCGGGCGGTGGCGTCGGTGGCCAACCTCCTCGATCTCGACCTGGCCGTGGTGGCCGGGTCGGTGGCGCTGGGGTTCGGGGCCCCGTTCTTCGCCGCCGCCCAGGCCGAGATCGACGCCCGGGCCCGCCTCGACTTCTCGCGGGGGGCCCGGATCCGGCCCGCCGGACTGGGCGGCGACGCCCCGCTGGTGGGGGCGGCCGCCGTGGCGCTGCACCGTCTCGGGCGGCTGCCGTGTTGCCCATGATCAACACGTCGCCCGTTGTTCACGAAGGCGACCGGAAAACTCACCCAGCGCAGCGCCTGATCCCACTCCCAGCCGTCGATTTTGCCTACGATCTCGCCCAGGCTCTGCCAGTCGACCAGGGGGCGGACGTGTGTCGAGCGCTGAGTGAACGGATGGTCGCGGCGGTCGCGCCCCGGTGACGAGCCCGACCGTTCCCGCCACTCCGGCGACCCCCCCTCCCGGCGTCGCCACCGAGGTCCCCACCGGCCCCGAGCGGGCCGGGGCCGCCCCCCGGCGGCCGATCCCCTGGGCCGGCCTGGCCGTCGGCGGCGTCGTGGCCGGGGCGGTGGTGGCCCGGTTCGTGGCCCTCTCCCACCTGTGGCTCGATGAGGCCCTCACGGTCAACATCGCCCGGCTGCCGCTGCGGTCCCTGCCCGAAGCGCTGCGTCACGACGGGGCGCCGCCGCTCTACTACGTCCTCCTCCACGGCTGGATGCGGCTCTTCGGGACCGGGACCATCGCCGTGCGGGCGTTCTCCGGCCTCTGCTCGGTGGCCTGCCTGCCGCTGGCCTGGCGGGTCGGCCGGCGGGCCGGCGGCCGCACCGCCGCCACCGCCTTCCTCGTGCTGCTGGCCCTGTCGCCGTTCGCCGTGCAGTACGCCACCGAGGCCCGCATGTACTCGCTGTGCATGCTCTTCGTCCTGGCCGGCGGCCTGGCCCTGGCCAATCTCATGGAGCGGCCGTCGTGGCCGATGGCCGTCGCCGTCGCCCTCCTCACCGCCGCCCTGCTCCTCACCCACTACTACGCCCTCTACACCGTGGCCGCCGTGGGTCTGGTCCTGCTCTGGCACCTCTGGCGGGGCGAGGACCGGGCCGCCGCCCGCCGGTCGCTGGCGGCCATGGTGGCCGGAGGCCTGCTGTTCGTGCCCTGGGTCCCGATCCTCCTCTACCAGAGCGCCCATACCGGCGCCCCGTGGGGGGCCAGCGGGCGGGGGCTGCGGACGGTCGTCGACACGCTCGCCGTCCTGATCTCCGGGTACCGCGACGCCGGGCCCGTCCCGCTACTGCTGGCCGTCGGCCTCATCACCCTGGCCGTCTTCGGGCGGGCCATCGGCCGGCGCCGCTTCGAGATCGACCTCGTCGGCCGGGAGCCGGCCCGGACGCTGGCCGTCCTCACCTTCGGCGGGCTGCTGCTGGCGGTGCTCGTCTCCCGGGTGACCGGCCAGGCCTACGTGCCCCGCTACGCCTCGGTGGCCTTCCCCGGGGTCGTCCTGCTCGTCGCCCTGGGCGTGGTCGCCTTCGGCGACGCCCGCCTGCGGCTCGGGGCGCTGGCCCTGATGTCGGTGCTGGGGATCGTGGGCATCCAGCCGGTCGTGGCCTTCGAGCGGACCCAGGCGGCCGACGTGGCCCGCCACCTCCGGGCCGCGGCCCAGCCCGGCGACGTCGTCACCTACTGCCCCGACCAGGTCGGTCCGTCGGTGAGCCGGCTGCTCCCCGCCTCGCTCGGCGTCAGCCAGCTCACCTATCCGAAGGCCCAGGACCCGAACTTCGTCGACTGGGTCGACTACTCCGACACCATCCGGGCCACCCCCGTCCTCCCCTTCGCCCAGATGCTGCTGGAGCGGGCCGGGCCGGGCCACAACGTGTGGCTCGTCTGGTCGGCCGGCTACAAGGCGCTCGGCCACCGCTGCGAGCAGCTCCTGGCGGCCCTCGGCGGCTACCGGGTATGGGGCGACACGGTCCGCCTCGACTGGCACAGTCCCGAGCATATGGGCCTCATCCGCTTCGCCCCCGGCGACCTCTACACCGGGCCCTTCGGCGAACGCTGCACCCGCCCGCCCGGCTGCTGATCCGACCCGGTGCTCAAGCGCCCGACAGGTGGCGCACGAGGCGCTGGATGGCGTCGACGTAGACGGTGTAGCGGGCCCGGAGCCGGTCGGCGGGCCAGCCCGCCGGCAGCAGCGCGTCGGGCAGCAGCGGGTCAGTGCGGAGGTGGCGCAGCGTGGCGGCGGCGACGGCGAAGGTGGCCGCCGCCCACTCCGGCGGCGCGCCCACGAGGTCGCCCGGCTCGTCGGGGGCGGCGCCCAGCAGGGCGTCGCCCCGGTCGCTCCACGCCGCCAGGTCCCACAGCTCGCCGGCCAGGGCCGACGGGTCGTCGTCGGGATCGACGGTGAGCCAGCGGACGGGCGCGTCGGCCGGCACGTCGGGGGGGCCGAGGTTGTCGGGCCGCAGCCATACGCCCTCCCGCCACTGGGCGAAGCGGGCACCGGCCAGCGCCCGGCGCAGCTCGACCCGCTCGGCGGGGGTCCGGCCCGGGCTGACCACGACCGCCATCCGCCACGCCCCGCTCCAGCGCAGCGCGGGCGGAGCCAGCCCGGCGTCCTGGGCCCGCTGGCGGGCCAGCAGTACCTCTCCCACCAGGCGGTAGTGGCCCTCCTCGGCGGCCAGCTCCCCGGCCGCCACCATGCGCGACAGCGCCACCCGGGTCGTCCCGCCGCTGATCCCGAACCGGCCGCAGAGCTCGACCAGGCCGGCGGCCGACAGGCGGGGCGGGTGGGTGCCGAGCAGCACCGACGCCACTACCGACCGGGCCGACAGCGGGCGGAGACCGAGGGTCTCCAACAGGTTATTACGTTCTTGCATCGCCTGGAGTATTTCTGTAATATCCGGTCATGGCTACCACCATGCTGCCGTCTCCGGACCTGCTCCCGGCGGTCCTCCCCACCGACCGCCTCGGTGCCAGGGGCGTCGCCCGGCCCGACCTGCGGGCGGGGTACCGGAGGATCCCCGACGCCCGCAACGCCGTCACGGTCCTCTCGGCGCTGGCCCAGACCTTCGGGGTCGTCATCGCCGCCGGCGTCATCCACACCTGGTGGGCCTACCTGATCGCCTTCCTGGTCATGGGCCGGGGCCACTGCCAGCTCAACATCCTCGGCCACGAGTCGGCCCACCGGCTCCTCTTCTCCCGGAAGTGGTGGAACGACCAGGTCGGCCGGTGGCTGCTCGGCTACCCGGCCCTCCAGGGCACGCTCAGCTACCGGCGGGCCCACATGGCCCACCACCGCGACGAGATGGGCCCGGAGGAGCCCGACGCCGCTCTCTACGCCGGCTACCCGATCGCCACCGACTCGCTGCGGCGCAAGCTGACCCGCGACCTGTTCTTCATCTCGGGCTACAAGAACCTCCTCGCCCTGTGGCGGGCGGCGACCAAGGCCGCGCCGAGCCCGGGCCGCACCGAGGCCCGCCAGGTCATCGGCGTCCAGGTGGTGCTCTTCGCCGCCGCCGTCGCCTGGGGCCGGCCGCTGCTCTACCCGGTGTGCTGGCTGGCGTCGTGGATGAGCGTCTGGAAGTTCTCGAACCGGCTGCGGGCCATCGCCGAGCACGGCGGCATGACCCGCAGCGAAGACCGCCGGCTCACCACCCACCACGTCCGCCAGCGGCCGCTGGCCCGCCTGCTGATGGTGCCGTACAACACCGGCTGGCACCTGGCCCATCACGTCGACATCGGCGTCCCGTTCCGGAACCTGCCCGCCTTCCACGAGGAGCTGGTCCGATCGGGCTGGGTCGTACCCGACCTGGAGTACCCGACCTACCTCGCCCTGTGGCGCAGGCTGGCCTCGGGCGAGCGCCGGGAGCGGGTCAAGGCACCCCGCCCGTCCGCCGTGGGTTCCGGGAGCTCGTTCATCCCTGGATAGTTCTCAGGGGCCGGCCGCTACGATCCCCGGCCATGTATCCCGGACACTGGGCTCAGGTCTCCCCCGACCAGCCGGCGCTCGTCATGGCCGGAACCGACGACGTCATCACCTACCGCGAGCTCGACCAGCGCTCCATCCGCCTGGCCCGGCTGTGGCACGAGGCGGGGTTGCGGCCGGGCGACGGCGTGGCCCTGTTCATGGAGAACCAGCCCCGGTTCTTCGAGGTGGTGTGGGCCGCGCTGCGGTCGGGCCTGCGCTTCACGCCGGTCAACCGCTACCTCACCGCGTCCGAGGCGGCCTACATCGTCAACGACTGCGATGCCAGGGCGGTCGTCGTGTCGAACGCCCTCGCCCCGGTGGCCGCCGAGCTCGCCGGACTCATACCGGGCTGCAAGCTGCGCCTGTCGGTCGACGGCGTCGTCGACGGCTACGACTCCTACGAGGACGCCGTGGACGGCGTCTCGGCCGACCCGCTCGACGACGAGCCGCTCGGTCAGCTCATGCTCTACAGCTCGGGGACGACCGGGCGGCCGAAGGGCGTCGTGCGGCCCCAGCCGGCCCGCAAGGCCAACGAGGGCGTCGGCGCCATGTCGGGGATCGGAGCGCTGTTCGGGTTCGGTCCCGAGACCGTCTACCTCTCCCCCGCGCCCGTCTACCACGCCGCCCCGCTGGGCTTCTGCATCGGCGCCCAGAGCCTGGGCGCCACCGTGGTGCTGATGGCCCACTTCGACCCGCTCGACGCGCTGGCCTCGCTGGAGCGCCACCGGGTCACCCACAGCCAGTGGGTCCCGACGATGTTCTCCCGCATGCTCAAGCTCCCCGAGGCCGACCGGACCCGCTTCGACCTCTCGGCCCACAAGGTGGCCATCCACGCCGCCGCCCCCTGCCCCCGGCCGGTCAAGGAGGCGATGTTCGACTGGTGGGGGCCGATCATCTACGAGTACTACGGCGGCTCGGAACTGAACGGCCTGACCTACGTCGGGCCGGAGGAGTGGCTGGCCCACCCCGGGACCGTGGGGCGGGCCATCATGGGCACGCTCCACATCTGCGACGAGGAGGGCAACGAGCTACCCACCGGCGAACCGGGGATCGTGTACTTCGAGCAGGAAGTGGCGCCGTTCCACTACCACAAGGACGAGGCGCAGACGAAGTCCTCCCGCCACCCGCAGCAGCCGACGTGGACGGCGCTGGGCGACGTCGGCTACGTCGACGGGGAGGGCTACCTGTACCTCACCGACCGGGCCACGTTCATGATCATCTCCGGCGGCGTGAACATCTACCCCCGGGAGATCGAGGACGTGCTGGTCATGCATCCCGTCGTCGACGACGTGGCCGTCATCGGCGTCCCCAACGCCGATATGGGCGAAGAGGTGAAAGCGGTGGTGCAGCTCGTGCCCGGCACCGAGGGGACGCCGGAAATGGCCGACGAGCTCCTCACCTTCTGCCGGGAGCGGCTGACCCATTACAAGTGCCCGAAGTCGGTCGATTTCGATCCCGCGCTGCCCCGCCTCCCCACCGGCAAGCTCTACAAGCGGATCGTGCGGGACCGGTATTGGGCCGATCGCGCCAATCGTCTCACTTAGTCCGGCGACAGGATTTTCGTTTTTATGACGAACGGCGCAGCCCGGGAGGAGCTCGCCGTTTCTCGTTGAACTCTCTGTGCGTTCACACGAGTTTCGGCTGGGGCGGCCGGGACGTCACTCCCCCCGGAGGACACGAACCATGCCAACCCAGTCATTCCGGCGCGCCCTGTTGCGCCACCCCTGGCCGCTGGCGGCCCTGGCCGCTCTGCTGGCGGCCGCCACCCTGGCCCCCGGCGCCATCGCCGCCGGCCGGGCCACCCCGAACGGTGGAAAGGTCGTCCCCCCGAAGGACGGGACGTGGGTCGGGACCTACCAGGAGGCCGGCGGGTCGCAGCTGCTGAAGCAGAACCGCGTCCTCGACCTCGAGGATCTCCTCGGCCGCAAAGAGGATGTCGACCACATCTACGAAGCCTGGGATGGGCGGTTCCCCGACTGGCGGGAGACGTGGGACAACCTCAACGGCCGGGTCCCGTTCGTGTCGTGGGCCAAGGCGTCGACCTCGGCGGTCAACTCCGGCCGCTACGACGGCCTGATCCGCCAGCGGGCAGCCGACGTGAAGGCGGCCGGCTACCCCATGCTCCTGGAATGGTTCTGGGAGATGGACGGCAGCCGCAACCGGCACATCGCCGGTTCTCCCGCCTCCTTCATCGCCGCCTGGAAGCGGATCCACACGATCTTCGACAAGGCCGGCGTCACCAACGTGTCGTGGGTCTGGTGCCCCAACGCCTGGGGCTTCCAGACCGGCGACGCCCCGAAGTTCTATCCCGGCGACGCCTACGTCGACTGGATCTGCGCCGATGGCTACAACTGGGGGCCGGCCCGCCCCGGTGACCAGTGGCGCTCCTTCCAGTGGATCTTCCAGGACTTCTACGACTGGGCCTCGACCCGGGGCAAGCCGCTCATGATCGGCGAATTCGGTGTGGTGGAACGGAAGCCGGGCGAGAAGGCCCAGTGGCTGAAGGACGCCGCCACGACTTTGCAGACGCAGTTCACCGACATCAAGGCCGTCGTCTACTTCGACGTGAAGAAGAAATACAACTGGCGGCTCAGCACGTCGACGTCGGCGTCGAAGGCTTTCCGGTCCCTGGCCAAAACGCTCGACGGCGGCTAGCCGAGATGGGTGAGGGCGACGGCGGCGTCGGGAGTCAGCACCCGGAAGCCGATGCTCTCCTCCAGGAACAGATCGACGGCGTCGGCGGTGTGGGTCAGGTAGCCGAGGGCCATGTCCTGGCCGCAGGTCAGCTCGAAGTCGTCGCCCCGGGTCGAGAGCACGACGGCACCGTCGATGACCGGGGCCCACACCACCGGGCCGCCGAGAATGAGGCGGAGGTGCTCCAGCACCGGGTAGCCCCCGTACTCGGTCGTCTCGACCACACCCGTCCAGCACCGGGGTCCGAGGGCGGCGGCGTATGGGCCGTCGATGCCGGCCTCCCGCAGCGTCGACACGGCCCGGGCGACGAGCTTGGGGTACTCGGCGTAGTTGTCGTCCATCTGGATCGGCGGGTAGGGCGCCGCTTCGGCGATGCCGGTGACGTGGGCCTCCTTGAAGCCCCGGAAGACGAGGTGATCCTCGGCCAGGGCGGCCCGCTTGGCGGCTTCGACGATGACGCCGAGGTCGGGGTCGGGCCGGCCGCGGTCGATGTCGTCGAGCGTCGTCCTCGGGACGGAGAAGCGGTGCCGCAGCTCGATGAGGGGCTGCACGACCCGTAGGCCGGCCTCGACGCCCTCCACCGGGCCCGGGACGCGTTCGACACGCCCGAGCGTCTCGGCCGAGTGCTCCCAGCCGTGGGGTCCGGAGAAGTCGACGACCTGGCGGGCGGCGAGGAAGGTCCGCAGCGTTCGGCGGGCCTCCTTCTCGATCTCGGCCCAGGCGCCCTCGGTGACGGGGGCCAGCTCGCGGTGCAGGTGGGTCATCGTCGTTCAGCTCCTTTCCCGCAGGCTGCCGATGCCGAGGCTTGCGCCGTTGCCCGATCCGTCGCTCCCGACTTCGGTCGCTTCCTCGAGGCCGGTGATCGAGCCTTCGGTGAACAGGTACTGGCGGAGGAAGCCGTCCAGCTGCGGATCGCGGCGGCGGAGCCACTCCAGCACCATGGCGGCGTGCTCCTTCTCCTCGTCGCGGTTGTGGACCAGGATCGCCCTGAGGTCCTCGTCCTCGGTGGCGTCGATGCGCTGGTCGTACCAGTCGACGGCCTCGAGCTCCTCCATCAGCGACACGATCGCCCGGTGGTGCTCCCTCGTCTTCGGTTGGAGGCGTTCCTCCGATTCGTGAAATTGCGCGCTGTTCCCGGCCATGCCCAGCCTGCTACCCGGAAATTGCTGGCGCGAATCGGCCAGGTGCTCAGCCGGCGCAGACGGTGCCGGAGGCCGGCGGCCGGCCGTCGACGATGTAGCGGTCGACGATGCCCCGCACGCAGGCCGAGTAGTAGTAGGCGACGTGCTCGGCCCCCTGGCGCAGCACGAGGACGCCGTGCTCGAGCTGGCCGGCCAGCGCCTTGGCCCAGCCCTGGGGGGTGGCCGGATCGCCGGTGGTGCCGACCACCAGGATGGGCGGGGAGCCGGCCGCCCGGACCGGCTTCGGGGTGAGCGTGGCCGGCACCGGCCACACGCCGCAGGACAGCGCCGCCCAGGTGAACACCGGGCCGAAGACGGGGGCGTCGGCCTTCGACGCGTCGGCCAGGGCCGGGTAGTCGTCGGGGTTGGTCGGGGCGGGATGGTCGAGGCAGAGGATCGACTGGCGGGCGTCGGCGGCGTTGCTGGCCCCGGCGTTCTGGTAGTTGCTGGCCAGCGTGGCCAGCGGCGAACCGTCGCTCCGCTCGGCGGCGGCCAGGGCGTCGCCCAGCGACGGCCACTTCGACCGGGCGGTGAGTCGGCTCATCACGCCGCTGACGAAGGTGTCGACGCCGACGATCCGGTTGCCCGACGCCTTGAGCGGCTGCTGGCGCACCCGGTCCATCAGGGCATTGAAGGCGGCGGTGCGGTCGGGGTTGGCCGGGCGCCAGTGACAGGCGGCGGTGGCGTCGCACCAGGTGAAGAAGGAGTGCAGGGCTCCTTCGAAGCCGACCGCCTGGGCATGGGTCATCTGGTCCAGGGTCAGGCTGGGGTCGATCGGCCCGTCGAGGACGAAGGCCCGCACCCGGTCGGGGTGGCGGTCGGCGTAGACGGCGCCGAGCAGCGTCCCGGCCGAGTGGCCGATGAACGTCAGCTTGTCCTCGCCGAGGGCGATGCGGATGCGCTCCAGGTCCTCGGCGGCGGCGTCGGTGCCGACGTCGCCCAGCAGGTCGCCGCTCCACTTGAGGCACTCCTGGCCCGCCGCCCGGTAGGCATCGGCCAGGGCCTTCTTGCCGGCCTCGTCGGTCGGGGCGGGGTCGAGGACGGAGCCACCGCCGTCACCGCCGCCGCTGCTGGGGGCGGGCTTGGCCTTGGGATCGGAGCAGTGGACGGGGGCGCTGCGCTCGACGCCCCGCGGGTCCCACGAGACGATGTCGAAGCGGTTCTGGAGCGTGGCGGTCAGCGAGTTGAGCTCGCCGGGGAGGTCGTCGACCCCGGAGTCGCCGGGGCCGCCGGGGTTGATCAGCAGCGACCCGATGCGGGTGGCCGGCGTGCGGGCCGGCTTGCGGGCCAGGGCCAGCGTGAGGGTCGGCCCGGCGGGATCGGCATAGCGGCGGGGGACGGCGAGGCTGGCGCACTGCAGCGTTCCGCAGGCCGTCCAGCGCAACCCGCCGGGCGAGGTGGGGGGCGCCGCCGGGGCGGGTACCGGGGCGGCCGTGGTCGTGGTCGGCGCCGCCGTCGTCGTGGTGCTGGCTTCGGTGGCCGTGGTGGTCGGGGCCGCGGTGGTGGAAGTGGCGGCCCGCCCGCTCTCGGCCACCTTCCCCTTCCCTGACGAGCACGCCGCCCCGGCCAGGAGGACGGCGACGATCAGGAGGCGGCCCGCACGGTGCACGCCTCCACGGTACCGACCGTCAGCCGGTCCAGGGCCCCACCCCGCCGACCCGTTCGGCGGTGATGCGGACGACGACACCGGGCGGGGCGCCCGGGGGCGGGAACGTCACGTCGGGCCCGAGATAGACGTGGGCCAGGCGCTGGAGCAGCTCCGGCCCGCCGCCGTCGGCGACCGCGGCCCGGCCGTGGACGATCAGGTAGTAGTCGAGGCCGGCCTCGTTGCGGCCGCCGGTGGCCATCGACAGGGACACCCGGGGATCGCGCCGCAGGTTCTTGATCTTCTGCCCGCCGCCGAGGTGGGCGAGGACGATGTCGTCGCCGTCGACACCCACCCACACCACGCTCAGCTGCGGGCTCCCGTCGGGATTGAGCGTCACGAGGTGGGCGAGGTTCCCGGCGCTGAGCGCCGCCCGGGTCGCATCGTTGAGCACGCGATCGACGCTAGCGCGGCCTTCGGCCGTAATCTGACGGGGTGCCGGAATTCGCCGATTCGACCACCACGGAGCTGGAACGCAAGATCCCGCCCCTGCGGGTGGTGGCGCTGACCGAGACGGTCACCTACTGCGTGCTCGCCTACTTCTGGCTGGCGGGCAACCGGCCCGGTCGCCTCCTCATGGGCTCGGCCCACGGCATGGTGGCCATGGCCTTCGCCGCCATGGTCGTCGGAATCCGGGCCGACATGCGCTGGACGTGGAAGTACGCCGTGGCCGCCATCGCCCTCGGCCCGATCGGCTCGATCATGGTCTATGCCCGGCTCAAGCGGGAAGGCATCCCGGCCGAAGCCTGACCGACCCCTGACCGGGCAAGTGCGCCGCCCCTGCCTAAGGTCCGGGGTGGATTCGGCCGATCACGCGGCCAATGCGCCGCGCCACCGCCTCGGTCGTCGTCACCATCGGGCTCTTCGCCGCCAGCCTGGCCTGGTGGTCGTTCGCCGCCCGGTTCACCGTGCTCGACTCGGACCGGTCGGCCCGCATCGCCGACGTTCTCGTCGACCAGCCCGTCATCCGCGACGCGGTGGCCCAGGGGCTCGGCGACGCCCTCCGCCAGGCGCTCCCGCCGGGCAGCCCGATCCCGGCCGCCGACATCGACGCCGCCGCCCACCAGGCGCTCGACGACCCCCGGGCCGTGCAGGCCATCAAGACGGCCATCGTCGACTCCCACCAGCGCCTGCTCGGCGACTATGACGGTCCGGTCACCCTCGACGTCACCCCGATCGCCGCCGCCGGCCGCGACGCCCTCATCGCCGCCCGACCGGAGCTGGCGGCCGAGATGCCCGCCGCGCCGCCGCTGTCCATCGACCTGCCGAC
>DASYFF010000124.1:0-3370 GCA_036498605.1 Acidimicrobiia bacterium
GGTGACCGACGACGGTGACCACTCCCAGTACCTCGCGACCGCCAACAGCTGTGTCGACGACACGGTCGAAGCCTTCCTCATTCGAGGCGTGCTCCCCGGCGCCCGCGCCACCTGCCCCGGCCGGCCCATCCCGCCGCCAGAGGACCACGGCGATCCCCGCACGACCGGCCTCATGACCGGCAACCGCTTGCTGGACACGCTGTACGGGGCACTCGGCCTCCTCCCATCCCCGGCCCGGCGCGAGGGCAGGCAGAGCGATTGCCGTGCGATCAGGTTGTCGACGCCGTAACGCCGGCGAGAGAGCGGAAAAGGAACGCCGGTTGCTCGGGGCGGCGGAGGCGACGGCGATCGCGGGGGGTTCAGACGCTCAGTACCGGCCAGCCTCCCGGATTTGCCGGCGGAGGGTTCGGATCCGCTCATCCTGGATTTTGATGTTGCTTGTGGCCGTCTTCTTGTTCGAGGAGTGCAGGAGAGCGTCCTTCTTGACCTTGGCCTTTTCTGCCCTGTCCTTGGTGCGCGGGATGTCCTTTATCGCCTTCTTCAGGTCCCGAGCGGCCTTCAGAAGCTTGGCCGTCTGCAGCCTGCGCTCGGCTTCAGCCGTGAGGAGCTGTTGCTTCTTGAGCTCGAGCTCTCGATCGACGGCCATATGCGTCATGTTCTGCTTACCTTCGGTCGGGGGCAAGCACCACCAGTGGCCGGTGCCTCCGGAGCGGCGTGACCGCCGGCGGGGCGGTGGGCTGCGAAGAAACGAGGCATACGCTGGTGCGGTCGACGGTGAGGCTCAGGTTCGTGACAAGCGAGCACCGCGGTCCCGCAGGGCATTTGTTCGGGCGGAGCCGGAGCGGCAGCGAGCGCCATCCCGGCCGATGCCGTGGCGCTTGCCGCAGCGGAGCCCCGCAGTGATGAGCGCCGGGCGCTGTCCTACCGGCCGGCGTCGAGGCCCGCCAGCAGGTCGAGGAGTCCGCTGGCCTCCCAGGCGCGGTTGCGCCGCGAGGCGGAGACCGGCTCGAGCACCCCGGCAGCGGTCAGCTGTTCCATGGCCTGGTTGACCGCTGGTTTGCTCCGCCCGGTGGCCGCCACCGCTACTGGCACGGTGACCACGGGGTGGCCAGGAAGGACGTCGATCACCGACCAGGCGGCAGCGTCGGCCCTCGGGCTGACCTCAGCCCGGAGCCGGGCACGCCACTGCTCCTGCAACTCCTCGACTTGGCCGAGGTAGCTCTCGGCCAGGTTCGCGGCCCGAGCGCAGGCCACCGCGAAGATCTCCATCCATTGCGCCATCCGGCCCTCCCGGTAGGCGGTCAGCCCGGTGATGTACCGCTCCTTGTTCCGGGCGAGGACCACGCTCACCGGCGGGACGTAGGACGGGGCAAGGCCCCGGCGGCGGAGGACTACGTGGATCAGGGCCCGGCCGGTGCGACCGTTCCCGTCGAGGAAGGGGTGGATGGTCTCGAACTGGGCGTGCACCACGGCGGCCTGGACGAGCGGTGGCAGGTCGTCGCCATTGGTCAGCTCGCAGAGGTCGTCGAGGAGCGGGCCGACCTCGCCGGGTGGGGGCGGCACGAAGTCAGCGCCGCAGGGGTTGTAGTCGTTGCCGCCGATCCAGTTCTGCTCAACCCGGATCCTTCCCGCCAGGTGCGGGTTGGTGCCCTGAGCCATGAGAACCCCGTGGATGGCGACCATCTGGTCAGGGCCGATTCGCTCGGCCGAGGACGCCTCCTCGACGGCGAGTTGCATGGCGTCGATGTTGGCGAGGATCTCCCGGGTGGTGGTGCCGATGGACCGACCCACGTCCGACTTGGCCTCGGCCCGGGCGAGGCTGCGGGCGTCGACCTGGAGACCCTCGACCTTGGAAGAGGCGATCGACTCCGTGCGCAGCAGGAGCCGGGCGAGGGGGGCCAGCCCGAGGGCAGCACGGGCATTGAGGGACCGCACCGCCGCCTCGGCGTCAGAGACCACCCCGGCGAGTGCCCCCGGGAGAGCGAGGTCGATCCCGGCGACCGGATCGGGGACGAACGCCCGGTAGCGGCACGGCTTCCGATACCGGGCCGGAACCATGACGCGACCATCGTCCGTCCACGTGGCCGTCACCAACCGGCCCCGGATCCTTGCCTCGCCGCTCATTCTTGGTAAAGGTTAGCGCCTAACCTTTACCAAGCTGTTCGGGCCGTCCAGGAGGCGCCTTCAAAAGTGCTGCTCAGCCGTAGTCCGGCTCGTTGCCAGGCTTCCACTTGATGTTGCAGCCGAGGCTGGGGCGCTGGTCCTCCGCGGCGGGGCGGCCTTCGAGGACGGCGTCGACGGCGGCTCGGAGGTCGGCGCCGGTCACCGGCAGGCCGTTGCCGGGGCGGCTGGCGTCGAGCTGGCCCCGGTAGACGAGGCGGCGCCGGCCGTCGAAGAGGAAGAAGTCGGGGGTGCAGGCGGCCCGGTAGGCCTGGGCCACGGCCTGCGTCTCGTCGTGGAGGTAGGGGAAGGCCCAGCCCTGGCGGGCGGCCTCGGCGGCCATGGCGTCGGGCGCGTCGGCCGGGTAGGCGGCCACGTCGTTGCTCTGGATGGCCACCATGGCCACCCCCCGGGCCGGGAGGTCCCGGGACAGGGCGGCCAGCTCGCCGGCCACGTGCTGGACGAAGGGGCAGTGGTTGCAGATGAAGGCCACCAGGAGGGCGGGGGCGGCGGCGAAGTCGTCGAGGGCCACCTCCTTCCCGCCGGCGGTGCCATCGAGCAGGGATACAGCGGGCAGGCGGAAGCCGGGGGCCGCGGTCCCGAGCCCGAGCATGGTGGACGGGGTTCTCGTCATCCTCGGGACCTCCTGAGAGAGGAGACTTGCGCGGTCCCCGCCGGACGACGCTAGTTTGTCGTTTAGCACTCTCCGGGTTAGAGTGCTAAACCTCGAACATCCGACGTTGCTCCAGGGGGTTCTACCGGAATGCCGAAGATTATCGCCTTTGACGAGCAGGCCCGCCGGGCGCTCGAGAGCGGGATGAACCAGCTCGCAGATGCCGTCCGGGTGACGCTCGGCCCCAAGGGCCGCAATGTCGTCCTGGAGAAGAAGTGGGGCGCCCCCACCATCACCAACGACGGCGTCTCCATCGCCAAGGAGATCGAGCTCGAGGACCCGTACGAGAAGATCGGGGCCGAGCTCGTCAAGGAAGTGGCCAAGAAGACCGACGACGTCGCCGGTGACGGCACGACGACGGCCACCGTCCTGGCCTGGGCCATGGTCCGCGAGGGGCTGCGCAACGTGGCCGCCGGCGCCAACCCGATGACCCTCAAGCGGGGCATCGAGAAGGCCGTGGGCGAGGCCGTCGAGGCCATCAAGAGCCAGGCCAAGGAAGTGGAGTCGAAGGAGCAGATCTCCAACGTCGCCGCCATC
>DASYFF010000125.1:0-5050 GCA_036498605.1 Acidimicrobiia bacterium
CACGTGCTCCCGGTCTTCGGGGAGCTTCCGCTGGGGGCGATCACGCAGCTGGAGGTGCGGGCCTGGGTGGCGGACCTCGCCGCCGGGGGGCGGGCGCCGGCGACCGTGCAGAAGGCGTACCAGACGCTGTCGAAGATCCTCCAGGGGGCGGTCGACGCCGGGCTCATCGCCCTGTCGCCGTGCCGGCGCATCGGGCTGCCCCGGGTTGAGCGGGAGGAGATGCGGTTCCTCGCTCCGGCCGAGATCAGCGCCCTGGCGGAGGCGATCCTCCCCCGGTACCGGGCCATGGTCCTCTTCGACGCCTACTGCGGGCTCCGCCTCGGGGAGCTGGCCGGGCTGCGCCGGAGCCGGGTGGATCTCCTCCGGCGGCAGGTGCAGGTCGCCGAGATCGCCGTGGAGGTCAAGGGCCACCTCCTGTTCGGGCCGCCCAAGACCCGGGCGGGGCAGCGCAAGGTGCCACTCCCCCGCTTCGTCGCCGACGAGCTCGCCGGCCACCTCGATACGTATGGCACGGCCGACCCGGAATCCCTGGTCTTCGTCGGGCCCGACGGCGGGGCGCTCCGGGCCAACGCGTGGCGGGCCCGGCACTGGCGGCCGGCGATCCGTGCCGCCGGGCTGGAACCGCTCCGGCCCCACGACCTGCGGCACACGGCCGTCTCACTCTGGGTGGCCGCCGGGGCGAGCCCGAAGCAGATCGCCACCTGGGCCGGGCACACCTCCGTGTCGGTCGTGCTCGACCGGTACGGGCACCTCTTCCCCGGGCACGAGGCCGACGTCCTCGACCGCCTCGACGGTCTCGCCGGCAGCCCGCCCGTGACCGTCACGAACCCGCCGAACGCGTTAAGGCCGCGGGGTGCCGCGGGTTTTTCGCGGGGGGAACGCGGGGGACGGGAGCCCGGAAGCTCCCGTCATAGCCTCTGACCAGCACTTTTACTGTGGGCGATGGGGGTTTCGAACCCTCGACCTCTGCCGTGTGAAGGCAGCGCTCTCCCGCTGAGCTAATCGCCCGGTGAAGGGCCCGAGAATAGTCGCTGGCGCGGAAGGCGGGGCCCGTCAGGCGGGCTCGGGGACGGCCGGGAGGCGCAGCGTCCGGACCAGGTGCAGCCAGGCCTCGCCGCCGATCTGGGCCGCGGTGGACACGAGGAAACCGGGGCGGCGGCCGGCGAAGCGGGCCAGCTGCTCGTCGGCGGCCGGGACCTCCACCTCGATGCGGGCGAGGTGCACCTTGGCCGGCAGCCGGCGGGCGGGCTCGGCCTCGGCCCCCGCCCATCCGGGATGGAGCAGGTCGGACGGCACGATGGCGGGGACGGCCACCCGCTTGGCCTCGGCCCGTAGCCGGAAACCCCGTTCCTCCCAGTGGACCTCCCGCTGGGGCTCGTCGGCCCACCACTTGAGGGTGGCGGCCTCGGCACCGGCCTCCCGGGCCGGCCCGCCGCTCACGGCCAGGGTCGTCTGGCGGAGGCGGGGCCGCAGCCCGGGCCGGGACCGGAACTCGCCGGCCACGATCTCGACGAAGGGCCCGTAGGGGGAGGCGGTGTGGTGGAGGGCGGCCAGGAAGACCGGCCGGCCCCCGGCCCTGGCCCACACGACCAGCGCCTCGCCCTCGAATCCTCCGCCCCGCCCCACGTGGCTCACGCTACCGCCGCCCCGGCCCCGGGGGAGCGACCACGCGGCGACCGCCCGGCCAGTTGGCCGGGCGGTCGGACCTGCATGCGGAGAGAACGGGCGTCAGGCGATCGCCCGCACGTTCTGGGCCTGGTCGCCCTTGGGACCGGAGGTCACCTCGAACTCGACCCGCTGGCCTTCCTCGAGGCTCCGGTAGCCGGCACCCTCGATCGCCGAGTAGTGCACGAACACGTCGGCGCCGCCCTCGCGGGAGATGAAGCCGTAACCCTTCTCCGCGTTGAACCATTTCACTGTGCCAGTCGCCAAGACCGACTCCTTCCATTCATGCTCCAGGAGGGGCCGGCCTGAACGCACTGCACCCTCACGTCTGCAACTCCTGATGATACCGGAGCCGCGGTACAGGTTCGAGCGCAGAAGTGTCACGCTGGACCGGCTTTTGCCGTTCCCGACCGGTAGGCTGTTGGGCTGCGACGTCGCATCCGTTGACCCGCGACATCGACGGAGGGGGTTTCACGTGGCCGGAAGTGGACGGGCCCGGCGATTCCGCCAGGCACGGCAGCTCAAGCAGGGCAGCCATGAGCAGGTCTGTCGCGCCTGCGAGGCCAATCTGACCCTGGGCGAGCCCCACGGGGCCGGCTGCGAGTACGCCGAGGAAGACCCCTGGGCCGTCGACGGTGACGACGAGGCCGACGAAGAAGAGGAAGAGGAGGCCTGGTAGGCGAGGCTCCCGCCCCGCCCACCCGAAGCCTCCCGCTTACGCGTCCCGGGGGTCGATCGCCTCGGCGTCGATGTCGTAGCGGCGGATCGCCTCGGCCACGGTCTCGCCCTTCACGTCACCCAGCTGGGCCAGCCCTGACAGCGCGGCCACCACGATGTGGCCGGCGTCGGTCTCGAAGTGGCGGCGCAGGGCCGCCCGGGTGTCGGAGAAGCCGAAGCCGTCGGTCCCCAGCGGGATGAACGGGCCCTGCACCCAACGGGCCACCTGGTCGGGGACGGCCTTCATGTAGTCGGTGACCGCCACGGTCGGGCCGCTCCCGCCGTTGGCCCCCAGCACGTGGCTGAGATAGGGCACCCGGGGCACCTCGGTCGGGTGGAGACGGTTCCAGCGCTCGACCCCCAACGCGTTCTCCCGCAGGGCCTTGTAGCTGGTGGCGCTCCAGATCTCGGCCGCCGTGTCGTGGTGCTCGGCCAGGAGCGCCTGGGCCTCCAGGGCGGCCAGCATGGCCGTCCCGCTGGCCAGGATGCGGACCCGGTTGGTCAGCCCCCCGTCGGGGGCCGGCTTGTAGCGGTACAGCCCCCGGAGGATCCCGTCCTTCGCCCCGTCGGGCATGGCCGGCATCGAGATCGTCTCGTTGTAGAGGGTGATGTAGTAGAAGCAGTCCTCCGGCTTGTCGCCGTACATCCGCTTGATGCCGTCCTCGATGATGATGGCCAGCTCGTAGGCGAAGGCGGGGTCGTAGACCCGGCAGTTGGGCACGGTCGAGGCCAGAACCGGGGAGTGGCCGTCGTCGTGCTGGAGCCCCTCGCCGTGGAGGGTCGTGCGCCCGGCCGTGGCCCCGAGCAGGAACCCCCGGCCCCGGGAGTCGCCGAAGGCCCAGATGAGGTCGCCGACCCGCTGGAAGCCGAACATGGAATAGAAGATGAAGAACGGGATCATCGGCTCGCCCCACGTGGCGTAGGCGGTGCCGGCGGCCGTGAAGCTGGCCATCGAGCCGGCCTCGGTGATCCCCTCCTCCAGGATCTGGCCGTCGCGCCCCTCCCGGTAGGAGAGGAGCAGGCTGGCATCGACCGGCTCGTACTTCTGGCCGAACGGGGCGTAGATCTTGGCCTGGGAGAAGAGGGCGTCGAGCCCGAAGGTCCGGCCCTCGTCGGGGATGATCGGGACGATCCGCTTGCCGATCGCCCGGTCCTTGGTCAGGTTGCGCAGCAGCCGGGTGAAGGCGGTGGTGGTCGAGGCCTTCACCTTCTCGCCCGTCCCCGACAGCAGGTCGGAGAACGGGTCACCGGCCAGCGGCGGAAGCGACGCCTTCCGGACCACCCGCTCCGGGATCGGCCCGTCGAGCGCCCGGCGCCGGGCCCGCATGTACTCCAGATCCTCCGACTTCGGGCCGGGGTGGTAGAAGGGCGGGTCGCCCTCCTCGAGGACCTTGTCGGGGATGTCGAGGAACAGCCGGTCGCGGAACGTCTTCAGCTCCGCCTCGGTCATCTTCTTGATCTGGTGGGTGGCGTTGCGGGCCTCGAACTCGGGACCCAGCGTCCAGCCCTTGATCGTGTGGGCCAGGATGACCGTCGGGCTGCCCTCGTGCTCGGTGGCGGCCTTGTAGGCGGCGTAGAGCTTGCGGTAGTCGTGCCCGCCCCGGGGCAGCTTGCGGAGGTCGTCGTCCGACAGGTGCTCGACGAGCTTGCGCAGGCGGGGGTCGGGGCCGAAGAAGTGCTCCCGGATGTAGGCGCCCGACTCCACCGAGTACTTCTGGAACTGCCCGTCGCAGGTGGTGTTCATCTGGTTGACGAGGACGCCGTCGACGTCGCGCTGGAGCAGGTCGTCCCACTCCCGGCCCCAGACCACCTTGATGACGTTCCAGCCGCCACCCCGATACGTCGCCTCGAGCTCCTGGATGATCTTGCCGTTGCCCCGCACCGGGCCGTCGAGCCGCTGGAGGTTGCAGTTGACGACGAAGATCAGGTTGTCGAGCTGCTCGGTGGCGGCGAGGTGGAGGGCGGCCATCGACTCCGGCTCGTCCATCTCGCCGTCGCCGACGAAGCACCACACCTTGGCCTTGGAGGTGTCGGCGATCTGGCGGTGGAGCAGGTAGCGGTTGAAGCGGGCCTGGTAGACGGCGTTGAGCGGGCCGAGCCCCATCGACACGGTGGGGAACTCCCAGAAGTCGGGCATCCGCCGGGGGTGGGGGTAGCTGGGCAGCCCGCCGCCGCCGACCTCGCGCCGGAACCGGTCGAGCTGCTCCTCGGTGATGCGCCCCTCGAGGTAGGCCCGGGAGTAGACGCCGGGGGCGGCGTGGCCCTGGATGAAGATCTGGTCGCCGTAGCCGCCGTCGCCCTTGCCGTGGAAGAAATGGTTGAAGCCCACCTCGTAGAGCGAGGCCGAGGAGGCGTAGGTCGAGAGGTGGCCGCCGAGACCGTCGTAGCGGCGGTTGGCCCGGGTGACCATGGCCATGGCGTTCCACCGGATGAAGGCGCGGATGCGCCGCTCGGTGTATTCGTCGCCGGGGAACCACGGCTCGAGGTCGGGCGGGATGGTGTTCACGTAGGGCGTCGACACCGTGGCCGGGAAGCCGACCTGCAGCTCCCGGGCCCGTTCCAGCAGCTTCATGAGGATGAAGCGGCCGCGGTTGCGGCCTTCGGTGTCGACCACGGCGTCGAACGAGTCGAGCCATTCCGCCGTCTCCTCGGGATCGATGTCGGGCAA
>DASYFF010000126.1:0-6593 GCA_036498605.1 Acidimicrobiia bacterium
CGTCGGCCAGCTTCGTCTCCTGCATGCACAGCACGTCGGGCCGGGCGTACTCCAGCCACTGCTCGACGTGGGGCAGGCGGGCCTTGAGCGAGTTCACGTTCCAAGTGGCGATCCGCACGAAGGCGAACGGTACCCTTCGGCCCCATGGGACCGCTCAAGGGAATTCGCGTCGTGGAGATCGCCGGGATCGGGCCCGGCCCGTTCGCCTGCATGATGCTGGCCGACCTCGGAGCCGACGTCATCCGGCTCGAACGGCCGACCGGCCCCCGCGGGGTCGACGCCGTCCCGGCCAACGTCACCAACCGCAGCCGCCGCTCCGTCGGCATCGACCTGAAGAACCCCGAGGCGATCGAGCTCGTACTCCGCCTCGTCGAAGGGGCCGACGCCCTGCTCGAGGGGTTCCGGCCCGGCGTGGCCGAGCGGCTCGGCATCGGCCCCGACGCCTGCCTGGCCCGCAACCCCCGGCTGGTCTACGGCCGCATGACCGGCTGGGGCCAGGACGGCCCCTACGCCGCAATGGCCGGCCACGACATCAACTACATCTCCCTGGGCGGCGCCCTGGCCCACTTCGGGCGGCCGGGAGAGAAACCCGTCCCCCCCATCAACACCGTGGGCGACTTCGGCGGCGGCGGGATGCTCCTGGCCTTCGGCGTGGTCTGCGCCCTCCTCGAGGCCAAGGGGTCGGGGCAGGGCCAGGTGGTCGACGCCTCCATGGTCGACGGCACCGCCACGCTCATGGCCATGATGCACGGCATGCTGGCCATGGGCGTGTGGGACATCGAGAAGGGCACCAACGTCATCGACGGCGGCGCCCACTTCTACGACGCCTACGAGACGGCCGACGGGAAGTACATCTCGATCGGTTCCATCGAGCCCCAGTTCTACGCCGAGCTGCTCCGGCTCACCGGCCTCGAGGGGGAGGACCTGCCCCACCAGATGGACCGGAGCCAGTGGCCGGCCCTGAGTGAGCGCCTGGGCGCCATCTTCAAGCAGAAGACCCGCGACGAGTGGTGCGCCCTGATGGAGGGGACGGACGTCTGCTTCGCCCCCGTCCTCACCATGGCCGAAGCGCCGCAGCACCCCCACAACCGGGCCCGGGGCACCTTCGTGGAGGTGGCCGGCGTCGTCCAGCCCGCCCCGTCGCCCCGGTTCAGCCGGACGCCGGGCGAGATCTCCCGGCCCCCGTCGGCCCCCGGCGCCGACACCGACGAGGCGCTGGCCGACTGGGGCCTCCCCGAGGACGAGATCGCCAAGCTGCGCTCGGCCGGGGCCATCGCCTGAGCAGAGACGCGAGAAGCGGCGGGGGAGTGCCCCGCCGCTCTCTACACAGTGTTGTCGTTCGGGTCAACCCACCCGGTTCTTGCGGTTGGCCCGGGTGGCCACGACCTCCTCGGCCACGGAGTTCGGCACCTGCTCGTAGGAGGCGAACTGCATGGTGTACGCCGCCCGCCCCTGGGTCTTGGAACGCAGGTCGGTGGCGTAGCCGAACATCTGGGCCAGCGGCACGAAGGCGGCGATCACCCGGGCGTTGCCCCGGAGGCTGATGCCCTCGACCCGGCCTCGACGACTCGACAGGTCGCCGACGACGTCGCCGAGGAAGTCCTCGGGGGTGACGACCTCGACCGCCATGACCGGCTCGAGCAGGACGGGCTTGGCCCGGCGCAGCGCCTCCCGGAGGCCCATGGAGCCGGCCATCTCGAAGGCCATCTGCGACGAGTCGACGTCGTGGCTGGAGCCGAAGACCAGGCTGACCTTGACGTCGATGACCGGGTAGCCGGCCAGCGTGCCGGTCGTCAGGGCGCCCTTCACGCCGTGCTCCACCGAGGGGATGTACTCCCGGGGGATCACGCCGCCGCTGATCTTGTCGGCGAACTCGAAACCGTTGCCCGGGTTGGGCTCGATGTCGAGGACGACGTGGGCGTACTGGCCCCGGCCACCGGTCTGCTTGACGTGGCGGTACTCGACCTTGGCCGCGGCCTGGGTGACGGTCTCCCGGTAGGCGACCTCCGGCCGGCCGACGTTGGCCTCGACCTTGAACTCCCGCTTCATCCGGTCGACCAGGATCTCGAGGTGGAGCTCGCCCATCCCGGAGATGACGGTCTGGCCGGTCTCCTCGTCGGAGCGCACCCGGAACGTCGGGTCCTCCTCGGCCAGGGCGGCCAGGGCCTTACCCAGCTTGTCCTGGTCGTTCTTGGTCGCCGGCTCGACGGCCACCGAGATGACCGGCTCGGGGAACTCCATGTGCTCGAGGATGATCGGGTCGCCGATCGACGACAGCGTGTCGCCGGTCGAGGCGTCCTTCAGGCCGACGAAGGCCACGATGTCGCCGGTGCGGATCTCGGTGACGTCCTCCCGGCTGTTGGCGTGCATCTTGAGGATGCGGCCGACCCGGTCCTTGCGGCCCTTGGTGGCGTTGAGGACGTGGTCACCGGTGGAGAGCTTGCCGGAGTAGACCCGGACGTAGGACAGGCGCCCGACGAAGGGGTCGGTCTGGACCTTGAACATGACGCCGGAGAACGGCTCGCTGTCGTCGGCGTGGCGGATGACCGGCTCGCCGGCCGGGGTCTCGCCGTGGACCGCCGGAATGTCGGTCGGCGACGGCAGGTAGTCGACGATGGCGTCGAGCAGGGGCTGGACGCCCTTGTTCTTGAACGCCGTGCCGCAGAGGACGGGGAGCAGCTTGCCCATGATGACGCCCGTCCGCAGGCCCGACAGGATCTGCTCGGTCGACAGGTTGTCGTTCTCGAAGTAGGCGTCGAGGAGCTCCTCGGACGTCTCGGCCACCGACTCCACCAGGTGGTGGCGGGCGGCCTGGGCCCGCTCGAGCATGTCGGCGGGGATCTCGGTGCGGGTGAAGTCGATGCCGCTGCCGGCGCCGTCCCACACCAGGGCGGTCATGGTGACGAGGTCGACGACGCCCTTGAACTGGTCCTCGGCCCCGATCGGGAGCTGGACGGGCAGGGCGTTGACACCCAGGCGGCTGCCGAGCATCTCGACGCAGCGGTCGAAGTCGGCGCCGACGCGGTCCATCTTGTTGACGAAGACGATGCGGGGCACGCCGTACTTGTCGGCCTGGCGCCAGACGGTCTCGGTCTGGGGCTCGACGCCGGCCACGGCGTCGAGAACGGCCACCGCGCCGTCGAGCACCCGCAGCGAGCGCTCGACCTCGACGGTGAAGTCGACGTGTCCGGGGGTGTCGATCAGCTGGATCGTGTGGTCCCGCCACTCGGTGGTGGTGGCGGCGGAGGTGATGGTGATCCCCCGCTCCCGCTCCTGCTCCATCCAGTCCATGGTGGCGGCGCCGTCGTGGACCTCACCGATCTTGTGGCTGCGGCCGGTGTAGAACAGGATGCGCTCGGTCGTCGTGGTCTTCCCCGCGTCGATGTGCGCCATGATCCCGATGTTGCGGGTCTTGGCCAGGCGGGCGGCGGTCGTGCTCACTGTCTGCTCCTTCAGCGGTCGCTGGGCGGGCGCGACTTACGCCCGCTTTCAATCGGGGGTACTGCGGAAGCCAGAGAGGAAATCGACACCTCTCACCCCAGACTTGAGAGGTTTGTCCGAACATCACCGGCCGCAACAGCAACAACAGTCTGCGCGCGGTGAGTATTCCCTTCCCGCACCATTTGGGCCCATTTGTCACTCAGTAAGCAAATTCTTGCCCTATGCAACCAGTTTCTGCTAACAAGCATGTCGTTCGCTGGGGGTCGGGAGCACTGGGAGGGACATCAGCGCACTGACGAACGCTTCCTTGTCGGCCAAACACCTCGGCCTGGGGCCGGGGATCAAGGAGGTAGTGCATGCGCAGAATGCTCACCGTGCTCGCCGGAGCCGCCCTCGTGGTGGGCCTGGCCGCACCGGGATGGGCTGACGGGAAAGCCCAACCGGCCGACCAGCCGATCACCGCCCAGGGCGACCATGGCCACGGGCACGGTGACCACAACTGGGGTCACGGCGACCGCCGGGGCCACGACAATGACCACCGCGGCCACGGCGGCGGCTGGCACGGTCGGGACCACGACGGGGACCGCCACCACTACGACCACGACGGATACCGCCACGATGGCGGGCGTTACCGGCACAACTACGGCTACGACCGGTACTACTACGGCTGCGGCTACTACGGGTGCGGGTACCCCTCCTACTACGACGGCTACGACGACGACTACTACTACGACGGCTACTACAACGACTGCAGCTACAACCGGCACCGGTACTACCGGTACGGCTACCACCGCCGCTACCGCGGCTGTGACTACGACGGTCGCTCCTACGGCGGCTGTGGTGACTGCTACCGCTCCTACGGCGTGAACGACGAGCCTGACGCTGCACCTGCCCCTGCTGCCGAGAGTCCCAGTCCCCAAGAGCAGTCGACGTTCACCGCCCAGCACAAGGACGACTACCCGGCCCCGGCACCGATGCCGATGCCGATGACGCCGCCGCCGGCCCAGGCCGCCAGTCCGGCTCCCACGCCGGCTCCGGCTCCGGCCCCGGCTCCCGCCGACAAGCCGGCTCCGGCTCCCAAGCCGGCCGACAAGGCGGCTCCGACCCCGGGGGAGGGGCCCGGCCCCGCCGGCCCCGCCGGTCCGGCGTCCGAGAACGACTTCACCCATCCCCACAGGAAGGCTGATTCCGGGTCCGCGTCGGCCCCCGCTGACAAGCCGGCCGACAAGGCCGCGCCTGCCGAGAAGGGCGGTGCCGGCCCGGCCGGTCCGGCCGGACCGGCCAGCAAGGACGACTTCACCCACCCGCACAAGAAGGCTGACGAACACAAGGACATGGACAAGAAGTAGTCCCGTTGCCCCGGTGGGGGCGACGAGGAGCGTCTGCAGGTGCTCCTCGTCGCCCCCACTTTTCGCGCCGGTCGGTGGCGCGAGTCCCGGGAATATCCGGACTATTTGTCACTATGTGCGTAATTGATTGCAAAGGCTAACTAGTTGCGGGTACCGTCGGTGCGTTCGCTGGGGGTCGAGCGGCAGGGCCAAGCAAGCAGGGCGCGAGACGAACACCTTTCCTGACAGGTGCCAACTCCCCGGGCTTCCCGGGGCAAGGAGGGTGTGAATGCGCAGGATTGTGACGATTCTGGCTGGGGCTGCGCTGGCGTTGGCCCTGGTCGGCCCGGCGGTTGCCGGGGCCACCGACAAGGCGTCGAGCTCCGACGCGACGATCACGGCTCAGGGCTACCGCGGCGGCCACGGTCACGGCGGCGGCGGCGGCGGTTTCCACGACCGCGGCCGTGGCTGGTCCCGCCACGGCAACTTCCACCGTGGCGGCCGGTGTTACGGCTGCGACGGGCCGGGCAGCCGCTGCAGCCGCTACGGCTGTGCGTACGCCTACCCGTACTACGGCTACCCGTACTACGGCGGTTACTACGGCGGCTACGGCTGCAACTTCGACTACCCGTGCGGCCCGCCCTACTCGGACCGTACGTACAACTGCACCCGCTACCGCGGTCCCGACGGCCAGGCGGCCCAGAACCCGCAGTGCCAGTGGAACGACCGGTGCCAGTGCTACTACCACGGGTCGACACCGCCCCCGGGGTCCGAGAAGCAGGGGCCGCCGCCCAGCGGCAGCGCCCAGCCGGCCCCCGACCAGGGTGGTCAGCCCGGGCCCGACCAGGGCATGGCGCCCGGCCCCGACCAGGGGCAGCAGCCCCCGCCTCAACAGGGTGGGGAACCGAAGCCCTACTGAGCCTGAAAGCTCGCGAAGAACCCCCGGGGAGACCCGGGGGTTCTTTCGTGTCGCCGCCGTCTTCGGCGGGCCGGGCGCCGACTCAGCCGGCCGAGGAGACGGAGGTGGTCCGCCGGCGGCGGCCGGCGGCGAGGGCGAGGACCCCGGCCCCGAGGAACCCGAGACCGAAGCGGAGCAGGCCCTGGGTGTGGTCGGAGCCGGTGTTGGCCAGTGTTGACTGCACGGCCGGAGCGACCGCCGGGTCGTCAGCGGGCGAGGCGGTGGCGGGCAGAGCCGGCTTCTCCAGCGTCGCCCCGAGGACGGTCGTGTCCCCGGCCGGGGGGTTGGCGGCGGGCGCCGGGTCCTCGGTCGTGGAGGTCGGAGCCGGGTCGGAGGTGATGATCAGGGTCGGCTCCGAGTCGGTGTTGGGCGTGCCGTTGGGGCCGGCCGTCCCGCCGGTGGGCTGGTTGCCCCCGGGCGGGGTCACGACCTCGTCGCTCTGGCAGGAGGGCCCGGCGGCGGTGGTGATCTCGTCGCCGGTCTGGCCGTCACCGGAGTGCGACTCGACCCGCAGGCTGCCGGCCGAGATGGCGTGGGAGTGGCCGAACGTGACCGTCAGCGTGCCGGTGGTGGCGGTGACGCCGAACTTGACGCCGGGGCCGAAGCCGGTGTGCCCGCCGGGCACGTCGCCGCTGGTGAACACCCCGCCGGACGGGCCGGCCGACACGACGTCGGCCAGGATGTCGGCCGAGCAGAAGCCGATGGCGATGTTCGACAGGCCGTGGCCGTCGCCCTGGTTGAAGACGTAGGACCAGGTGAAGGTGGTGGCCGTGCCGGAGACCGGCGAGGTCAGGAGGGCGGTCGTCGACTCACCCGAGGCGAAGGCCGGGGTGGCGGTGGCGAGGAGCACAGGGGCAGCGAGGGCC
>DASYFF010000127.1:0-11640 GCA_036498605.1 Acidimicrobiia bacterium
AGGTAGACGGCCGACACGTTGTGGACGGTGAGGCCCGCCGCCAGCTGCTCGGGGAAGTAGTGCGGGTTGCCGGCGCCGGGGGCGACGGCGTCGAGGGTGGCCCAACCGGTGACCCGGTGGTCGGAGTGGTTGAAGTATCGGTCGCCGAAGAACACCGCCGTGGGGTCGGGGCAGACCACGACCTCGGGCTTGAGCCGGCGGACCAGCTCGACGATCCGGCTGCGGATCTCGAGGTCGTCGCGCAGCTCGCCGTCGCCGTAGTCGAGGTGGAAGTGGCCGGCCAGTCCGAGCCGGGCCGCCGCCTTCTCGGTCTCGGCGATCCGGGTGGCGGCCAGGGCGTCGCGGTCCTGGTTCGGGTCCTGCGAGCCTTTCTCCCCCTTGGTGCAGATCAGCTCCCAGACGGCGGCGCCCCCCCGGGCCCACCGGGCCAGCGTCCCCCCGGCCGAGATCTCGGGATCGTCGGGATGGCCGTAGACGGCCAGCGCGCTGGCCGGGATCTCGGGCACGAGCAGGGGGCTGGCAGGCATCGGCCGTCAGGCTACCGGGCTAGGTCGGGGCGCCCTCCAGCGCCGCCGAGAGGCGGTCGACGGCGCCGGTCAGGGCGAGGGCGTCGGCCAGGGCGGTGACCTCGGGGATGGCCGGCTTGCGGGGGCGGGCCAGGTCGACGTCGGGCAGGGGGAGGTCCCGGGGGATGGCCACCACCTGCCGGGCCCGCTCGACGTAGTCGAGGTTGGCGGCCACCCGGGACAGGGCTCCGGCGCCGGGGTTCGCCCGGGCGGCGGCGACGATCCCGTCGAGGTCGCCGTAGGTGTTGACCAGCGAGGCGGCGGTCTTCTCGCCGACGCCCTTCACGCCCGGCAGCCCGTCCGACGGATCGCCCCGGAGGACGGCGAAGTCGGCGTAGGCCCGGCCCGGGATGTGGTAGCGGCGGGTGACCTCGGCCTCGTCGACCCGGAGCAGCTCGCTCACGCCCTTCACCGGGTAGAGGACCCAGATGTCGGGATCGCGCACCAGCTGGTAGAGGTCGCGGTCGCCGGAGACGACGGCCACCCGGGCGCCCCGGGCGGCCTCCCGCTCGGCCAGGGTGCCGATGACGTCCTCGGCCTCGCAGGCCTCGAGCCCGACCACGGCCACGCCGAGGCCCTCGAGCAGCTTGAAGACGTAGACCGACTGGCGGCCGACCTCGTCGTCGGCCGCCACCTGCTGGGCCGGGGCCACCGACGCCACCCGGGCCGCCTTGTACTCCGGGACCAGGTCGACCCGCCAGGCCGGGCGCCAGTCCTCGTCGACGGCGCAGGCGAGACGGGCCGGCTCGTGGTCGCTCACGAGCCGGGCCAGCATGCCGAGGAAGCCGTGGGCGGCGTTGATCGGGGAGCCGTCGGGGGCCCGCACCGAGTCGGGCGTGGAGAAGTAGGCCCGGTAGAGGAGGCTGGAAGCGTCGACGAGGAGCGTGAGGTCGCCGGCCATCGGTCCTGTCCTACTCCCCTGCCTTGGTGATGGCGGCCAGGGCCCGTTCGAGGTCGGCGTCGTCGACGTCCTTGTGGGTGACGAGGCGGACCGTCGTCTGGTCGACCGTCCCGGCCCGGACACCGGCCCCGGCCAGGTCGTCGAGGAACGACGGCGGGAGGGCGGAGGCCTCGGCGCAGACGATGTTGGTCAGGACCTTGACCGGATCGACGGAGCCCGGGAAGCGCTCGGCCAGGGCCTCGGCCAGCCGGCGGGCCCGGTGGTGGTCGGAGGCCAGGCGGTCGACCATCTCGGTCAGAGCCACGATGCCGGCGGCGGCGATCACGCCCGCCTGGCGCATCCCGCCGCCGAGGCGGGCCCGCTCGTTCCGGGCCTCGGCGATGAGGTCGGCCGAGCCGGCCAGCATCGACCCGACCGGGGCCGACAGTCCCTTGGAGAGGCAGAACATGACCGTGTCGACCGGTGCGGCCAGCGCCGCCGGGTCGGCGCTGAGGGCGACGGCGGCGTTGAACAGCCGGGCGCCGTCGCAGTGCACGGCCAGGCCGTGGCGCCGGGCGGCGGCCACCACCGCCTCCACCCGCCGCACGGCCCACGGCACACCGCCGGAGGGCATGTGGGTGTTCTCGATCGTCAGCAGGCTGAGGGGCGGGAGGTGGTGGGCCGGCCCCTCGGCGGCCGCCTCGACCGAGGCCTCGTCGACGAACCCGTCCCGGTCGTGGAGGGGGCGGAGCTGCACCCCGGCGTTGCGGGCGGCGGCCGCCGCCTCGTACTGGCGGACGTGGGCCCGGGCCGGGCACAGCACCTCCGTCCCCGGCCGGCCGAGCAGCCGCAGGGCGAGCTGATTGCCCATCGTGCCCGACGGGACGTAGAGGGCGGCCTCCTTGCCCACCCGGGCGGCGGCCAGCTCCTCGAGCCGATTGACCGTCGGGTCCTCGCCGTAGACGTCGTCGCCGACCTCCGCCTCGGCCATCGCCTTGCGCATCGCCGGCGTGGGGGTGGTGACGGTGTCGGAGCGGAGGTCCACCCGTCCGTCGGGAGAGGGCATCGGCGAATGGCTCCTTTTCCTCAGCCCTTGTAGGGGGCGCTGACCCTGGCCGGGTCGACCGGGCGGATGAGCCCTTCCTGGACCACCGACACGGCGTGGGTCCCGTCCCGGCGGAAGATGGCCCCCATGGCCAGGCCCCGCCCACCCGACGCCGACGGGCTGGACTGGCTGTAGAGCAGCCACTCGTCGGCCCGGAACGGGCGGTGGAACCACATGGCGTGGTCGAGGCTGGCCATCATGATGTCGTCGCGGAAGTACGACCGGCCGTGGGGCAGCAGCGATGAGCCGAGCAGCGTGTAGTCGGAGGCGTAGGCCACCACGCAGGTGTGGAGGACGGGGTCGTCGGGGAGGGTCCCGTCGGCCCGGATCCAGACCAGCTGGCGGCCGCTGGGCGACAGCGTCCTCTGCCACGGCGGGCCGTCGACGTACCGGATGTCGATCGGCTGGCGGGCCCACAGCCGCCCGGGGGTGGGCGGTTCGAGCTCGTCGGCCCGGGGCAGCGTCTCGGGCGCCGGCGTCTCCGGCATCTCGAGTTGGTGGTCGAGGCCCGTCTCCGGCCGGTGGAACGACGCCTGGAGGTTGAAGATCGCCTCGCCGTGCTGGATGGCGACCACCCGGCGGGTGATGAACGACTTCCCGTCCCGGATGCGGTCGACCTCGTAGATGATCGGCACCGACGGATCGCCGGGCCGCAGGAAGTAGCCGTGGAGCGAGTGCACCTCCCAGCCGGTGTCGACGGTGCGGCCGGCGGCCACGAGGGCCTGGCCCGCCACCTGGCCGCCGAAGACCCGGGGGCGGTCGTCCTTCCAGCTGACCCCCCGGAAGAGGTTCACCTCCAGGGGCTCGAGGTCGAGCAGGGCGATGAGCTCCTCCAGGGCATCCATCGCCCGAGATGCTACGGGGGACGGCCGTTACCCGAAGAACACGCTCGCCGCGTCGTAGATCCGGCGGTCCACGGTCTTCAGTTCCCGCACGGCGTCGGCCAGGGGCACCCGGATGATGTCGGCGCCCCGGAGGGCCACCATGGTGCCGAAGTCCTGGGCGTGGACGGCGTCGATGGCCTCGACCCCGAAGCGGGTGGCCAGCACCCGGTCGTAGGCCGTCGGCGTGCCGCCCCGCTGGATGTGGCCGAGGATCGTCACCCGCGTCTCGAACCCCGTCCGGCCCTCGATCTCGTCCTGGAGGATGGTGCCGATCCCGCCCAGGCGGACATGGCCGAACTGATCGACCTCCGCCTCCTGGGTGACCATCGTGCCCTCCTTGGGCACGGCGCCCTCGGCCACCACCACGATGGAGAACCGGGCGCCCCGCAGGTGGCGGTGGCGGATCCGCTCGCAGACGTCGTCGACGTCGAAGGGCTCCTCGGGGATCAGGATGACGTCGGCGCCGCCGGCCATCCCGGCGTAGGTGGCGATCCAGCCGGCGTGGCGGCCCATCACCTCGCAGACCATGACCCGGTCGTGGGACTCGGCCGTGGTGTGGAGCCGGTCGATGGCGTCGGTGGCGACCTGGACCGCGGTGTCGAAGCCGAAGGTGAAGTCGGTGGCCGACAGGTCGTTGTCGATGGTCTTGGGCACGCCGACGACCTTCACGCCCTCGTCGGTGAGGTGGCTGGCCACGCCGAGGGTGTCCTCCCCGCCCACGGCCACCAGGGCGTCGATCCGTTCCCGCTTCAGGGTGTCGAGGACCCGGCGGACGCCGTCGTCCGACTTGTAGGGGTTGGTCCGGGACGTGCCGAGCATCGTGCCGCCCCGGTGGAGGATGCCCCGGGTCGTGCCCACGGTCAGGTCGACGGTCTGGCACTCGATCACGCCCCGCCACCCGTAGCGGAACCCGATCAGGTTGTGGCCGTAGACGCCCTCCCCCTTCCGGACGACCGCCCGGATGACGGCGTTGAGGCCGGGACAGTCGCCTCCGCCGGTCAGCACGCCGATCCTCATTCGTGCCCTCCGCCTCGTCTGCCGCAGTAGCGTTCGGCAGCTTATGCCCGCCCTGATCGCCATCGATGCGGGGACCACCGGGGTCCGGGCCTTCGCCGTCGACGGCCGGGGCCGCCCGCAGGGGTTCTCCTACCGGGAGCTGACCCAGCACTTCCCCCGCCCCGGCTGGGTCGAGCATGACCCCGACGAGATCTGGAATGCGGTTCAGACGACCCTGGCCGAGCTGGTCCGGCGCCTGGAGGGCGTCCCGGTGGCCGCCGTCGGCATCACCAACCAGCGGGAGACGGTCGTGGCCTGGGACCGGCGCACCGGCCGCCCTCTGCACCGGGCCCTGGTGTGGCAGGACCGGCGCACCGCCGACCGCTGCGACGCCCTCAAGGAGGCGGGCCACGAGCCCGCCGTCCGGGCCGCCACCGGGCTCGTCCTCGACCCCTACTTCTCGGCCACCAAGATGGAATGGCTGCTCGGCGAGGGCGGGATCGACGCCTCGAACCCGAACCTGGCGCTGGGGACCGTCGACGCCTGGGTGGCCTGGAACCTGACCGGCGGGCCCGACGGGGGCACCTTCGCCACCGACCCGTCCAACGCCAGCCGGACGCTCCTCTACGACATCTCCAAGCTGTCGTGGTCCGGCGAGCTGTGCGACCTGTTCGGGGTGCCGGCCGCCGCCCTGCCCGAGGTCCGGCCGTCGTCGGGGCGGATCGGAAGCTGCGACCCGGCCCGGGCCGGGGGGCTCACCGCTCCCCTGTCGGGCATCGCCGGCGACCAGCAGGCTTCACTTTTCGGCCACGCCTGCTTCACCCCCGGGATGACCAAGAACACCTATGGCACGGGCTCGTTCGTCCTCATGAACGTGGGAGCGGCCGTGCCGCCGCCGGCCGAGGGCCTGCTCACCACGGTGGCCTGGACGCTGGCCGACGGGGCCACCGCCTACGCCCTGGAAGGGGCCGTGTTCGTGACCGGGGCCGCCATCCAGTGGCTGCGGGACGGGCTCGGCATCATCGACGCCGCGGCCGAGACCGGGCCGCTGGCCGCCACGGTCGGTGACACCGAGGGCGTGTTCCTGGTCCCGGCCTTCACCGGGATGGGCTCGCCCTACTGGGACCCCCACGCCCGGGGGGCGCTGCTGGGGCTGACCAAGACGGTGGGGCGGGCCCATCTGGCCCGGGCGGCGGTCGAGGCCATGGCCCACCAGACCCGCGACGTGGTCGAGGCCATGCAGGCCGTCGGCGGGGTGGCGGTCTCGGAGCTACGGGTCGACGGCGGGGCGGCGGTCATGGACCTGCTGTGCCAGTTCCAGGCCGACCTGCTCGGCGTGCCCGTCCGCCGTCCCGAGCTGGCCGAGACGACCGCCCTCGGGGCGACGTACCTGGCCGGCCTGGCCGAGGGGGTCTGGTCGACCCCCGACGAGCTGGCCGGCTACTGGCTGCTGGAGGGGGAGTTCACGCCGAAGATGGGCCCCAAGGACGCCGACCGGCGCCAGGAGGCCTGGCGGCGGGCCGTGGATCGTGCGAGAGCCTTCGGCACCTGACAGGCCGGCGGGGCCCCGCTCAGGTCCGGTCCCCGAGGGGGGCGTACTTCCCGGTGTACTCCTGGCCCGAGAGCTTCTGGATGTCGGTCATGACGGCGTCGGTCATGGCCCGCAGGGCCCGCTGGCCCTTCGGCCCCTCGGTCGGGGCGCCGAGGTCGACCGGGGGGCCGATCCGGATGGTGATCCTCTTGAAGGGCCAGATCATCTTCGACCCCACCGGCTGGGCCTTGTCGGTCCCCGTGAAGCCGATGGGGACGACGGGGGCGCCGGTGCGGGCGGCCAGCATGGCTACGCCGGTGTGGCCCCGGTGGAGGCGCCCGTCCTTCGAGCGGGTGCCCTCGGGGTAGATGCCGAACAGCTCGCCGGCGGCCAGCGCCTCGGCCGCGCCGTCGAGGGCCCGCTTCCAGTCGGCGCCCTCGCCCCGCCGCAGCGGGATGTGGCCGTTGGCCCTGAAGAACCAGGCCACCTTCCAGTTGTCGAAGTACTCGGCCTTGGCGATGTAGCGGACCCGGCGGGGCACGACCAGCGGCAGGAAGAACGAATCGCAGAACGAGATGTGGTTGGAGGCCAGGATGGCGGGGCCCTGCCGCGGGATGTGCTCCCGGCCCTCGACCCGGATCCGGAAGAACAGCCGGAGGTACGGCGTCAGTAAGAATTTCGTCATCCAGTAGCCCACGTCACTCCAGGGTACGGGCTGAGACCCGCTTGACAGGTGCCTCAGGGCTCAACATCCTTGTGCAGGCGATGGCGCGGGCGGCGCGCTGCACTGGGGGTTGTCAGGTGGGTCGGCTGCGAGTCCTGGCCCTGATCGGGGCCACGATCCTGGGTCCTGGACTGCCGGCCACGGTCCAGGCCGAGGATGCGCCGGCGGCGACCTATGTCGTGGCCCTGCGGCCGGCGGCCGGCGACTCCGGCGTCTTCGCCGCCCGGATGGCCCGCACGCTGGGCCTCACCGTGCTCGACACCTATCACCACGCCCTGTCGGGCTTCGCCGCCTCGATGGGCCCGGCGGCCCGGGCCGCCCTGGCCGCCGACCCGCTGGTGAAGGCCATCCAGCCCGACCGGCCCTTCCACGCCGACGGCCAGGTCGTCCCGACCGGCGTCGAGCGGGTCAAGGCCGACGTCAGCAAGACGGCCGCCATCGACGACATCGACCAGCCCCGGGTGGACGTCAACGTGGCGGTGCTCGACACCGGCATCGACACGTCGCACCCCGACCTCAACGTGGCCGGCGGCGGCACCTGTGCCAAGAGCCGCAACTACGACGACCACTACGGCCACGGCACGCACGCCGCCGGGATCATCGGCGCCCTCGACAACCACATCGGCGTGGTGGGCGTGGCGCCGGGGGCCAACATGTACGGCGTCAAGGTCCTCGACGACCAGGGCAACGGCACGACCCGGGAGCTGCTCTGCGGCATCGAGTGGGTCACCGCCACCCGGACGGACTCCGACCGCCACAACGACATCGACGTCGCCAACCTCAGCCTGGGCGGCACCGGGACCGACGACGGCCACTGCGGCGACAACGACGGCGACATCCTCCACCAGGCCGTGTGCACGTCGGTGGCCGCCGGGGTGACCTACGTGGTGGCGGCCGGCAACGACCACCAGGACGCGTCCCACCTCATCCCCGCCGCCTACCGGGAGGTCATCACGGTCTCGGCCCTGGCCGACTCCGACGGCCAACCGGGCGGCAAGGGCGGCTCGCCCCGGTGCCGGGCCGAAGAGGACGACACGCTGGCCGACTTCTCCAACTACGGGCCGGCGGTCGACCTCATCGCCCCCGGCGTGTGCATCTTCTCCACCATGCCGGTCGACAGCCACAACCTCGGCGACTCCGGCGGCTACGGCACGCTGACCGGCACGTCGTTCGCCGCCCCCCACGTGGCCGGAGCCGCCGCCCTGTGGATCAGCAAGCACCGGGGGGCGACACCGGCCCAGGTCCGCCAGGCCCTGGTGGCGGCGGGCAACTTCAACTGGAACGACCGCGACGACCCCGACGACATGAAGGAACCGCTGGTCGACGTGTCGTCCTTCTAATTGACCGTGCGGTCAAGTCGTTCCTAGCCTGAGCCGGGTGGAGCGCAAGCTGACCGCCCGCGGCCGGGAGCGCCGGGCACAGATCCTGGCCGAGTCGGCCCGGCTCTTCGCCGAACGGGGCTACCACCCGACGGCGGTGGCCGACATCGTCGACTCGCTGGGGGTCGGCAAGGGCGTCTTCTACTGGTACTTCGACTCCAAGGAGGACCTCTTCCTCGAGATCCTGGCGTCGTCGTCGCAGGACCTGCGCCGGCGCCAGCAGGCGGCCATCGGCGACGAGCCGGACCCGCTGCGCCGCATCGAGCTCGGCATCCGGGCATCGCTGCGCTGGTTCCGGGAGCACCGGCACCTCTTCAACCTGTCGCAGTTCGCCGCCACCGAGGAGCGCTTCGCCGGCGTCCTGCGCCAGAACGACGCGGTGGCCATCGACGACATCACCCGGCACCTCAAAGAGGCGATGGCGCTGGGCGGCATCCCCGACCAGGACCCGACGATGCTGGCCCACGCCCTGGTCGGCGCCACCCGCCACCTGGCCCGGACCTACCTCTACTTCGCCGACGAGCCCGTCGAGGTGGTGGCCGACGTGGCGGTGCGCTTCGTCCTCGGCGGGCTGCAGGGCGCGGCGGCGCCTTAGCCGGACATGGGCAGTACCAGGCCCGGGGTGGGGGGCTCGGCTTCGACGGGGAAGCTGCGGACACCGGTGCCGACGGCCAGGAACTCCACCGCGTGCTCGCCCCACACGTGGTTGTCCTTCTGGAGGCGGACGCCGACGACGCCGGTCGCCCCGGCCCGTTCCGCCTCGGCCTGCATGCGGTTCATGGCCAGCTCCCGGGCGTCGTAGATCGCCTGCGTGTACTGCGGCATCTCGACGTTCTGGCCCAGCTGCTTGAAGGTCTGGCGGATCGACTGGTGGGCGACGTGGTAGACGCAGGTGCCGAGCACGAAGGCCACCGGGAAGTGCCCGGTGCGGGTCAGGGTGAAGAAGTCCTGGCCGGACAGGTCCGAGGTGAACGGCTTGCCGCCAGGGCCCCGGTAGGCGCCGGGTTTGGTCACCGACCGCACAGCCGTGCCGGCGGCCAGGAACTCGGCGATGTCGCCGCCGCCGGCGTAGCCGTGCATCTCGAGGCGGACCCCGACGATCCCGTCCGCCCCGAGCGTCTCGGCCTCGGCGATCATCCGGCTCATGGCCAGCTCCCGGGCGTTGTAGAGCGCCTGGGTCAGCGTGGTCAGCTCCATCGAGGTGTTCCACCGGCCGACCTGGAGCCCGACGTGGTACACGGAACTGCCCAGCACCATGCCGAGCGGCTCGAAGCCGGTCTCGCGCACGAGCAGGAATTCGTTGACGGAGAGGTCGGAGGAAAAGCACTTGCCGGAAGCGGCGTCGGCCAGGCGGGTGCCGGCCGACTGGGGGATCTGGGCGAGCGCGTCGGTCATGGGTTGTTCCTCCTGAGGGGGGACGGAGGTCGGACTAGATCAGACCTTCGAGGGCGGCCGCCGTCTCCGAGGACTGCGCCGCCTGGGCTTCGAGCCGGGTGAGGAGCCGGCGGATCCACTCGCCGGTGGGGACGGGGTCGCGGCGCAGGCAGACGCCGTTGACCGCCTGACCGACCGTGGCCCGCACCGCCTGGCCGTGCTCGATGCTCAACTCGTAGTGCTCGTCACCGGCGACGACCTTGACGCGCTCGACCTTGCCCGATCCGAAGAGGCCGCGGCGCTTGACGTCGACGGCACCGGGAAGGGCGCCGGCCAGGCGGACGGCCAGGAAGTCGACGAGGTGGCCCACGTCGCCGGCCAGCTCGCCCGCCAGCGCGGCCGAGGCATCCAGCCGCACGCCGTCGGGGAGCTCGGGGTGGGGGTCGGGGTGGGGGTCGGCCCCGGTCACCCGGCCAGTCTGTTCGGCGGGGTGGTGCGGGGCAAGGCGCCCCCGTTCAGCCGAGCTTCGTCAGGGCCTTGCGCAGGCCCCGCACCGCCTGACCGATGCGCTGCTCGTTCTCGACGAGGGCGAAGCGCACGAACCCGTCGCCGCCGAGCCCGAAGCCGACGCCGGGAGAGACGGCGACCTTGGCCTCGGAGACGCACATGAGGGCGAACTCCATCGAGCCCATCTCGGCGTAGGGCTCGGGGATCGGCGCCCAGACGAACATCGTGCCCTTGGGCTTCTCGATCTCCCAGCCGATGCGGGCCAGGCCCTCGACGAGGGTGTCACGCCGGCCCTTGTAGATCTCGCACACCTGCTTCGGGAACTCCGGCGCCTCGTTCATGGCGACGATCGAGGCGATCTGGATCGGCTGGAACGTGCCGTAGTCGAGGTAGCTCTTGATGCGGGCCAGGGCGGCCACGACCTCGGCGTTGCCGACCAGGAAGCCGACCCGCCAGCCGGCCATGGAGAACGACTTGGTCAGCGTGTAGAGCTCGACGGCGACGTCCTTGGCCCCCGGTACCTGGAGGATCGACGGTGGCTCGTAGCCGTCGAAGCCGAGGTCGGCGTAGGCGAAGTCGTGGACGATGAGGACCTCACGCTCCCGGGCGAACTCCACCATCCTGGTCATGAACTCGAGATCCACGCAGGCCGTCGTCGGGTTGTGGGGGAACGACATGACGATGACCCGGGGCCGGGGCCAGCTCTCCTCGTAGGACTGCTGGAGATTGGCGAAGAAGTCCTGCCCGGGACCGAGGCGCACCTGGCGGACCTCGGCGCCGCACAGGACAGGGGCGTAGATGTGGATCGGGTACGACGGGCTCGGCACGAGGGCCACGTCGCCCGGCTGGACCAGCGTCCACATCAGGTGGGACAGGCCCTCCTTGGCGCCGATGGTGTTGATGGCCTCGGTCTCGGGGTCGATGTCGACGCCGAACTTGCGCCGGTAGAGGTCCGAGATGGCGAGACGCAGCTTCGGGATGCCGCGGCTGGCGGAGTACCGGTGGTTGCGCCCGTTGCGGGCCGCCTCGCACAGCTTCTCGACCGCGATGTCGGGCGAGGGGAGGTCGGGGTTGCCGAACCCGAGGTCGATGACGTCCTCCCCGGCCCGGCGGGCCGCCAGCTTCCGGGCGTCGATGGCGGCGAAGACATAGGGCGGCAGGGCGTTGATCCGGCGGAACTCCATCACCTCACGGTACCAGTGACTTGCCCGGATCCCCTTACCATTTCAGGCATGTCCGGTCTGACGGCGTTCGGGGGCGAGGTCGAGGCGGTCTTCCTCGACGTCGGCGGGGTGTTCCATCTGCCGTCGCACGCGCTGGTGACGGCGGCGCTGCGCCGGGCGGGCTTCGAAGCTGACCCGGACCTCCTCGACCGGGCCCATTACGCCGGGGTGGCGGCCCTGACCGTATGGCCGGTCGGCGACGACGGCATCTGGACGGCCTACGAGCGGGCCTACGTCGAATCGCTCGGGGCCCCGGCCGGATCCGTGCCCTCCGCCATCGCCGAACTCGACGCCACCTTCCGCGGTCCCGGCGTCTGGAGCCGCCAGGCGCCCGGCTCGCTGGACGCCCTGCGGCGGCTGCAGGACAGCGGTGTCATCCTGGCCATCGTGTCGAACTCCGACGGGACGCTGGAGGGCCGCCTGCGCGACGAAGGCATCTGCCAGGTCGGTGCGGGCCGGGGCGTGCCGATG
>DASYFF010000128.1:0-7071 GCA_036498605.1 Acidimicrobiia bacterium
ACCGGGATGAAGGTCGATTACAACGAGGCCAAACTCACCGAGCTGGTCGTCCTGGTCGCCGACCGGCTTCGGGACGCGAGTATGTGCTACAAATAGCACATGCTGAGCGTCGGGGTCCGGGAGCTGCGGCAGCGGGCCAGCGAGTTGCTGCGTCTCGTGGCCGGCGGGGAGACGATCCAGGTGACGGACCGGGGGCGGCCGGTGGCCGTCCTGAGTCCGGTTCCCGGCGGGAGTCCGCTGGAGAGGCTCCGGGCGTCCGGTGAGATCTCGGTGGGGGAGGGCGACTTCGACGAGCTCCCCGAGCCGCTGGCGTTGCCGGACGGACACGAGGCGCCGTCCGTGATCCTCGCCCGTCTCCGCCGTGACGAACGGTGAGCCGGGCGACGTATCTCGACTCATCGGCCATCGTGAAGCTGGCCGTCGCAGAACCGGAGTCCGGCGCCCTCCGCCGCTACCTCCGGCGGCGCAAGCCGTACGTCGCGAGCGCCCTGGCTCGGGCCGAGGTCGCCCGCGCTCTGCTGCCCTTCGGGCCGGCGGCCGTGCGGCGAGGCGACGACGTCCTCACCCGCATCGACCTGGTCCGGGTGAGCGACTCCGTCCTGCGAGCGGCCGGAGGCCTCCTTCCGGAGGAGATCCGGACCCTCGACGCCATCCACCTCGCCACCGCCCAGCAACTCGGCGAAGACCTCGCCCGCGTGGTCACCTATGACGCACGGATGCGAGCCGTTGCCGAAGATCTCGGTCTCGACGTCGCCGCACCGGCTTAGGCCATCGGGTTCGCGACCCGGAAGATTGAGGTCTCCCGTCTCGACCCGCACCTGCTGGGGATAGGCCCGGGGAGACGGGAGACGGTGCCAGCTTACGAGGCGGGGGCCATCCGTCCAGGGATCCTCCGTCGAGGTCAGCTCTCGACGGGCTCGCCGTAGGCGTCGCAGTCGGCGTTGTCGCAGACGAAGCCGCTGTCGAGGACGTGGGACAGCTCGGCGGGCAGGGCCGTCACCCCGCACCAGGGGCAGATGGGGGCCCGCCCCTCGTCGGGATTGTCGTCCCACCCGCTCATGGGTCAGCGGCTGCTCAGGCGGAAGTCGTCTCCGTCGTCGGGGTCCCGGCGGGAGCGCCAGAGCCGGCGCCACCACGGCGCCCGTTCCCGGTCGATCTCCTCGACCACCCCCGGCGTGGCGTCGGCCACGATCTGCTCCGCGTCGGCCAACACGTCCACGATGTCCTCGACGGGTCCATCCGGTTCCGCCTCGACCTCCGGCCGCCGTGCCAGCGATCCCTGCTCGAAGTCGCCCTCGATCATCAGGATGCGCTCGTAGCTGTGGCAGTCCGCCGGGCAGCGCCACGGCGCCTCCGGAGCCAGATCAAGGGTGCAGAACCGGGCCACCTCACCGTCGTCGTAGGTGCGGCTCTCGTAGTGGCAGCAGTCTTCCCGCATCGGCACCCGACCATTGTGCTCGATCTCCGGGGGTCGAGTGCCCGCGGCTATCCGAACCCCTGGAGGAGAGATCTTCGTCGATGTCGGTGAGGTCGTCGTAGTAGCGGCGGACGGCGGCGGGGAGGGTGCCAATGTGGGTGCCGACGGACCACTCGCCGCCGTCATCGGTGTGCCAGCGCAGCGCGGCGAAGACCTCGGGCTTCGCAGGCGGTCCTGGCCCATTGCAGGCGTACAGGGCAACCCAATCGGAGCGTTGGTCGGGCCACTCGCTCATGCCGAATTACCTCGTCGACGGACTACTGCGGTTGCTTGGCCTTGGCGTTGAGCTCCGCGATCTGTGCGTTGAGCCGGCGGACTTCTTCTTGGAGTTCGAGGACGCGTTTGATCCCTGCGATGTTGATACCGGTGTCGGTCAAGGCGGCGATCTCACGGAGCCTTTCGACGTCGCCGCCGCTGTAGAGACGAGTACCGCCGGCGGTGCGGTCGGGATCGACCAGGCCTTCCCGCTCGTAGACCCGCAACGTCTGGGGATGAAGCCCGCACAGTTCGGCGGCCACGGAGATCGCAAAGACACCGCGGTGAGTGTCGGGCCAGTCCATCACCATCCCCGCCATGACCGAAGCAAGGCATCGAGGAATCGTGCGAGATCGTTGCTGCTGCTTCGACTCGGAGGGGCGCCATCTGCATCCGGAGGAGGGACGATGCGGACCGGGCCCGCTGTCAACGGCGCCGTGCCCATCGAAAACGATCCGATCAGCGTTGGTGGCCTCGTCCGGACCTCACCGCCCCAGCGAGGAGGTGCTGCTGGCATCGGCGGGGTCGTGCCTTCTTCCGACCGGCCGGTCCGACCCCCGCTGCTGATCGGCGATCGGTGGCGGCTGCGGTCATAGCGGGCTCGGCGCTGGGGGTCGCTGAGAATCTCGTAGGCCTCGGTGATCTCCTGAAAGCGCCGGGAGGCATCGGGATCTTCGGGGTGCACGTCGGGGTGGAGCCCGTGGGCGAGGCGCCGGTAGGCCCAGCGGATCTGTTGGGCCGACGCGTCGGGTGGCACCTCGAGCCGACGGTACATCCCCTCGCCATTCCTAGGAGCCAGTGGCATAATCTAAGTCGCCTCTTGCAGATTTGTGATGATCAGTTATCATAACATGTGGATTTCAAGCTTCAAGGTGGATCGATGTGAGGAAGGAGGACCTCAACCCATGCTGATGCGAACCGATCCGTTCCGTGACCTCGATCGGCTGACCCAGCAGGTGTTCGGCACGATGACCCGTCCGGCGGCGATGCCCATGGATGCCTACCGGAAGGGGACCGATTTCTACGTGCACTTCGACCTGCCCGGGATCGACCCCGATTCCATCGACCTGACCGTTGAGCAGAACGTGCTCACCATCAAGGCGGAGCGGCCGGCGCTGGCGGTCGGAGAGGCGGAGATGATCGTCAGCGAACGACCGGTGGGGACGTTCAGCCGGCAGCTGTTCCTGGGCGAGACCCTCGACGCCGACGCGATCGCCGCCGACTATCACGCCGGAGTGCTGACGCTCACGATCCCGGTGCGGGAAGCGGCCAAGCCCCGCAAGCTGGCCATCACCAGCAGCGATGCCGACAAAGAGCTGACGGGAGTGTCCTAAAGCCCACCTCGCCATCCTCCTGGCGGCTGGGACCAATGGCCAGGGCAACGTCGCCCGGTCGGTGACCCCGTCCGGTGGTCGCGGGGACCCCGCCGGGAGGATGGCCTCACGCACCCCGTCGCGCGCCGTCGTCTCGCTGCCGCCCTGGGCGTCACCGCGCCCTTGCCGTTCCTGTTCAGTCCGTCCGGAGGAATCCGTGCGGATCGCGGTCCAGGCCAGTCGCCGATCGCCGACTCGCGAGGTCAGGTGGCGGAGGTGGCCGCCGCCAGCCGCTGGGCTTCGGCCTGCAACTGGCGCGCACTGGCCGCCAGCGCACGCGCCCTCGATCCCCGGGCCCTGCGGGACGCCTCCCACTGACGGCGGGCGAGGCATTCGAGGACCGTGGCCCGGCGGACCAGCCACTCGGCCCCGTCGCCTCTCCCGTCGGGGACACCGAACTCCTCAACGGGGGTAGGGGGCGAAGGTCGTCCCAGCGTCGTGATCACGGAGTCACCCCCTCCTGACCGGCCATCTCCTACTCAACATAATGACAGCAGTTATGTTGACCGTCAAATGGCGATTCGCCACACTGGAGTGGTGGCGCCCCACAGGAAGGCGAAGGAAGAGCGGTTCCAGGCCCTGGCTGCCGACTGGCTCGACGGCCTCGACTCGGATAACACACGGGACGCGTACCGCCGCGACCTGGCCGTCTTCAACGACTGGTGTGAAGGCGAAGGCGGCTCTCCCCTGACAGCCGACGGCGACGACATCGACCGGTATCGCGACGCCTGCGACGGCGAGGGTGCCGGGCAGGCCACCATCGCCCGCCGGCTCTCGGCCTTGTCCTCCTTCTACGAGCATGCCCGTCAGGCCGAGGCCGTGCAGATGAATCCCGTGGAGAGCGTGGGCCGCCCCGCCCGGACGGCCACACCCGACCCCAGCCTGGACGACGAGCAGTCAGCCGACCTCTTCGCCGCGGCCGAGGCGCTCGGCTCTAAGGTGGCGGTCCTCGTCGGCCTGCTCCTGTGGGACGGCATGAAGTTGGGTGAGGCCCTCGCCGTTGAGGTCGAGCAGATCGAGAAGACCCACCGGGGCCTGCAGGCCACGGTGTCACGCCGGGGAGAGAGCCGGTCCGTCCCCCTCGACCGGCGCACGGCCGCCGCCATCCGCCGCCATCTCGACGGCCGGGCCAAAGGGCCACTGCTGGTCGGGGCCAGCCCGACCCAGCAAGCCGGGCTGCGGCTCACCCGCTTCGGCGCCGACTTCCTCCTCAAGCAGGCGGCCGACCATGCTGGCCTCGGGCGGGCCGTATCGGCCAACACGCTGCGCCGCAGCTACATCACCGCGGCCGAACGGCACGGTAGGCCCGTGGAGGACATCCGCCGGCACGTCGGCCACACCACTGCCCGCGACACGCGCCGGTACCTCACCTGAGCGCGCGCGACGGCGGGGCCCTCGCCGGGCCCCGCCCTTCCCGCTTGCCGCCCCGGCGACCGAGGCCCGCCGAGCCGGGCCGCGCTCAGTCAGGAGAACGCAGGCGGCGCCGGACCGGTCGTGAACGCCGGCTCTACGCCGACACGCAGCTGTCCTTTCGTGACGGGTGGGCACGACCGGGCCGGATCGGCTACACCGTTCTCAGTGGCGGCGGCAGGCGGGCCTCTCAACGCCGGGGGGTACTGCAAGCCCTTCACGCAGGCGGTGAACGCTCTCCAAGGCCAACTCGCATGGGACACCTTCACCCTGGGTCTGACTACCGAACGTCACTCAACATAATATCGATCGGAAGCTGCTTGTCAAGCCGTTCAGGGTCGGCCTGGCCGGTCCCCGCCGGCGGGCCGAGCGGCTCCGGGCGCAGGCCGAGATGCTGGCCAACGATCAGGATGACCTCGCCGAGATGCGGCGGGTCCAGGCCGACATGGAGGCGCTCCGAGCATGGTGACGTTCTGAAGGCCGGCCCGCGGGTCGGGCGGCGTTCAGCTGGCCTGTTCCAGCGGGCGGTGCCGTTCGCAGTAGCCGGTGCCCTCCAAGGCGAAGCACGGTTTCGCCGCGGGGTCGGTGACGTCGGCTGCGAAGCACAGCCGGGCCTTCTCCGGTTCCGGTGACGACCGGTGGAGATTGACGACCAGCGCCGCCACCAGGACACCCGCCGGCAGGACGATGACGAACAGACCGGCCGCAAGTGCCGCCACCAACATCACCCAGAACAACGTGAAAGCCCCCAGTCAGCGCGCGCTCCATTGCGGACGCCAACAAGGGAACGGGCACATCGGGCAAATATGACGCCGGCCCGGGCGCCTTCTGCGGCTGAGGCGCCCGGGATCCGTCTACTTGCTGATCGAGTGCTGGTAGGCCCGCACGGCCAGGGGGGCGCAGACGGCCACGATGAGCACGATCCAGATCACCGAGTAGGCGACGGGGTGGGCGATCGACCAGGGGTCGCCGGGGGAGTGGGGAGTGTTGGGGTTGCCGAACTGGATCCGCACCGCGTCGGCCAGGGTGGTGACGGGGTTCCACGACGCCACCGTCCGCAGGACGCCGGGCATCGTCTTCGTGGGCACGAACGTGCTGGCGATGAACGTGATGGGGAACAGGGCGGCGAAGCCGATGCCGGTCACGCCCTCGGGGGTGGGCACGACGCTGCCGAGCAGCACCCCGACCCAGATCATGGCGAAGGCGAAGCCGATCAGGAGGAGGTAGCCGGCGGCGGCGTGGCCGAGGCCGGCGTGGATCCGCCAGCCGATGGCCAGCCCGCACAGGGACATGAGCGTGATGGGGATCAGGGTCTTGAGCAGGTTGGCCACGGCGTGGCCGGCCAGCACCGCCCCCTTGGCGATGGGGAGCGACCGGAACCGGTCGACCGCCTGGTTCTTGCGGTCGTGGGCCAGCGACATGGCCACGCCGAAGGCGGTGAAGACGATCGTCTGGGCGAAGATGCCGCCCATGAGGAACTCCCGGTAGTTGCCGCCGCCGGGCACGGCGATGGCGCCGCCGAACACGTAGGCGAACAGCAGCACGAACATGATGGGCTGGATGGTGGCGTCGCTCAGCGCCTCCGGTTGGCGCTTCATGTGGACGAGGCCCCGGCGGGCGATGACCCAGGTGTCGTGGAGCACGCCCCGAGGCGGTTCGAGCCCGGCGTCGACGGCCGGCGGGCCCTCGGGGATGGTTGTCGTGGCGGCACTCATCGGTCGGTCTCCTCGGCGGGTCGGGTCGGTGACGGTCATCGGTCGGCCTTCTCGGTGGGCTGCGTCCGTGGCGGTCATCGGCCGGCCTCGGCGGCCGGGATGCCGTCCGCGTCGTCGGGCCTCGATCCGGTCAGGGTGAGGAACACCTCGTCGAGGGTCGGCTGGCGCAGGCTGAGGTCGTCGACGGCGATGTGCGCCTCCCGCAGCGCCCCGGCGGCGGTCAGCAGCGTGTCGAGACCGGCGCTGATGGCGGCGGTGACGGACCGCTCGGCGGGGTCCACGGCCGGTTCGGCGCCCGACAGGCGGGCGACGATGTCGGCCGCGTCGGCCAGGCGGGCGGGGTCGACCACCACCACGTGGATCTGGTCGCCGCCGACCTGGCGCTTGAGGGTGCGGGCGTCGCCCCGGGCGATGATGCGGCCGTGGTCGATGACGATGATGTCGTCGGCGAGGCGCTCCGCCTCTTCGAGGTACTGGGTGGTGAGCACCACCGTCGTCCCCCGGTCGACCAGGGTGTCGAGCACGGCCCACAGGTCGTTGCGGGCCCGGGGGTCGAGGCCGGTGGTGGGCTCGTCGAGGAACAGCACCTGGGGACGGGCGACGAGGGTGGCGGCGAGGTCGAGCCGGCGCCGCATCCCGCCGGAGTAGCCCGAGCTGACCCGGTCGGCGGCGTCGGTCAGGCTGAATTCCTCCAGCAGCTCGGCCGCCCGGGCGGCGGCCGCCCGCCGGCTCCGCTGGTGGAGCTCGCCCAGCATGACCAGGTTCTCCCGCCCGGTGAGCAGCGGGTCGACGGTGGCGTCCTGGGCGGCGAGGCCGATCCGGCGCCGGACCTCGTTGCCCT
>DASYFF010000129.1:0-3552 GCA_036498605.1 Acidimicrobiia bacterium
CCGCCACCGGGACCACCGCCGGAACGACCGCCACCGGGACCACCGGGACCACCGCCGGAACGGCCACCACCGGGACCACCGGGACCACCGCCGGAACGGCCACCACCGGGAGCGCCGGGGCCGGGCGACGGGGGCGCCGTCGGACCGGGAGCACCCGCCGCGGCGGCTGCCGGGCGGGGGGCTTCGGCGGCGGGCCGGGGAGCCTCGGCCGCCGGGCGCTCGGCGAACGGCGCCTCAGTCGGCCCGGCCGGCGCGGGCTGGATCGGTTGCACCCGCTCGGGCATCGGCGCCCGCGGGGGCGGCGGAGGCTGCGGCGCGTCGGGGCGGGGCGCCGGACGGCCGCCCTCGGTCGAACGGATCACCCTGTGGACGGGCGCGGCCGGCTCGAGCGGCGGCTCGGGAGCGGCGCCGCCGTCGCCCGTCGGGGCGCTCGTGGCGACGGCCGGTTCCGGCTCCGGCTCCGGTTCGGCGTCGGGCTGGGTGGGGCGTCGGAGACCCTCGGCGTCGGCGAGACGGCGCACGCGGTCGGCCTGCGGATCCTCGATGCTCGAGGAGTGGCTCTTGACGCCGATCCGCAGGCGTTCGCAGAGATCGAGGGCTTCCTTGTTGGAAAGCCCGAGCTCTCGCGCCAGCTCGTAGACCCGGATCCTCTTGTTCGCCATCTACGCTCCAACAACCCCTTCCGATGACCGGCCCGACGGGCCGTGCGGGGCGCTCACGCCCTCGCTCAACAGTCTTTCACGCAGTTGCTCCAACTCATGCCCCGGGGGGTCGCAGCGCAGGGCCCGGCCGAAGGCCCGCCGCCGCAGGGCGGCGTCGAAGCAGGACACGGAGCCGGCGCACAGCCACGCTCCCCGGCCGGGCTCCCGCCGGCCGACGCCCAGCGAGCCGTCGGGGTGGCGGGCGACGCGCACCAACCCGGCCGGACTCGCCTTGCGGCGACAGCCGATGCAGGTGCGCTCGGGGGCGCGGGAACGGACGGCGGCCTCAGGCATCGGCGACCTCGCCGGCCTCGGCCGCCACCGCCGGAGCATCGGCCCCGGCTGCGTCGGACCCGGCCGCAGCGGACTCGACCGCAGGCTCCGCTTCGGCTTCTGCTTCGGCGGACGCGATGTTCTCGTCGATCTTCTCTTCCGCTTCGTCGATCTTCTGTGCCGCTTCGTCAGCGGGCGCTTCCGCTCCGCCATAGCCGGCGTCGGAGGCCGAGACCGCCTCGCCGCCCTCGGCGGGCTGCCAGACCATCTGACCCGCCTCGTCGGTGATCCACTCCCCGGCCGCCCACTCCTCCTCGACCGGGTTCTGCTCCTCCTCGAAGAGCTGCGACTCGCTCTTGATGTCCACCCGCCAGCCGGTGAGGCGGGCGGCGAGGCGGGCGTTCTGGCCCTCCTTGCCGATGGCCACCGACAGCTGGTAGTCGGGCACGACGACCTCGGCCGTCCCCGTCTCGTGGACGATGCGGACTTCCTTGACCTTGGCCGGCGACAGCGCCTTCATCACGAACTCGGCCGGGTCGGGCGAATAGGGGACGATGTCGACCTTCTCGCCCCGCAGTTCGTTGACGACCATCCGCACCCGGGAGCCCCGGGCCCCGACGCAGGCGCCGACCGGGTCGACGTTGGTGTCGTTGGCGGCTACGGCGATCTTGGTCCGGTGGCCGGGCTCGCGGGCGATGGCCTTGATCTCGACCACGCCCTCCACGATCTCGGGTACCTCGAGCTGGAAGAGCCGGAGGATGAGGCCGGGGTGGGTGCGGGACACGACGATCTGGGGGCCCTTCGACGTACGCCGGACCTCGACGATGTAGGCCTTGAGGCGAGCGCCGTGCTCGTAACGCTCGTAGGGGACCTGCTCGGCCTGGGGCAGCAGTGCCTCCACCTTGCCGAGGTCGAGCAGCGTGTAGCGGTGGTCGGACTGCTGGATGATCCCGGTGACGATGTCGCCCTCGCGCCCGGCGTACTCCTCGTACTTCATCTCCCGCTCGGCCTCGCGGATGCGCTGCAGGATGACCTGCTTGGCGGTCTGGGCCGCGATGCGCCCGAAGTCGGTGGGCGTGTCGTCCCACTCCCGGACGACGGCACCGTCCTCGTCGAGCTCCTGGGCCACGACCCGGATCTCGCCGCTCTCGGCGTCGATCTCGACCAGCGCTTCCTCGGCGGCGTTGGGCATCCGCTTGTAGGCGGTCACGAGCGCGTTGGCCAGAGCCTCGAGGAGGATCTCGAAGTTGATGCCCTTCTCCCGTTCGATGACCCGCAGGGCCTCCATCAGCTCGAAGTTCATCGTCCTGACCTCTCCTTGACCGGCTCGCTCTTCTTGGCCTGCTTGGCCGGGCCGATCGGCTTGGGGGCGGGACCCCACTCGAACACGGTGCGGGCCGAGGCGATGGCGTCGTAGGGCAACCGCCGGGCCTGGCCGTCGACCTCGAGGTCGATCCCGCCGTCGTCGGCGGCGACCAGGAGGCCGCGGTGGCGCCGGGCGCCGGAGACAGCGTCGTGTGACTTGACCGACACCGTCGTGCCGACGAAGCGGCGGAACTCGGCCGGGCGCCGCAGCGGGCGCTCGAGGCCGGGGCTCGACAGCTCCAGGTTGTAGGGGCCCGACATGGCGTCGACGGCGTCGATCGCGTCGGCGACCGGCCCGTTGGCCTCGGCCAGCGCGTCGAGGTCGACCCCGCCGTCACGGTCGATGGTCAGGCGCAGTGTGCGGGCCCGGCCGGAGCCGACGATCTCCACGTCGACCAGCTCCAGGCCGAGGGACGACAGGACCGGCTCGGCCGCGGCACGCAGCGCACTCTGATCAGTCAACGCCGCGCACCTCCTTCGTCCTCTCAAGAAAAAACGTGGGCTCACGCCCACGTCCTGCTCCCGCTCGGCTGAGTGACCCACCAATATAGTCCAGCAGGGCGCGGACGCGCCCGCTTCCGGCCGGAACCGAACCGGTGCCCGGTCAGCTCCCCGAGACTACCGCGACCACCTCACCGAGGGCCACCTCATCGCGCTCCCCGCTGCGCCGGTCCTTGCGCTCGACCACGCTCCGGGCCAGGCCTTTGGCGCCGAGCACGAGCTGGGTCGGCACACCGAGCAGGTCGGCGTCGGCGAACTTCACGCCGGGACTCTGGTCGCGGTCGTCGTAGAGAACCTCGACCCCGGCGGCCACGAGCTCGTCATAGAGCCTCTCGGCGGCCGCCCGGACCTCGGGGGCCGCCTCTCCCTTCCCCGGCAGGCTGACCAGGTGCACCTGGTACGGGGCGAGGGCCGCGGGCCAGCAGAGGCCCGCCGCGTCGTGGTGCTCCTCCACCACCGCCGCCACCACGCGGGAGACGCCGATGCCGTAGCAGCCCATGACCATCGGGTGCTGCTCGCCCTTCTCGTCGGTGTAGTCGGCGGCGAGGGCCACCGAGTACTTCGTGCCGAGCTGGAAGGTGTGGCCGACCTCGATGCCCCGGTCGACCGACAGCGGCTGGCCGCAGCGGGGGCAGGGGTCCCCGGTGACGACGGTGACCAGGTCCGCCTCGGTGCCGATCGTGAAGTCTCGACCGGGTACGGCATGGCGGAC
>DASYFF010000130.1:0-11425 GCA_036498605.1 Acidimicrobiia bacterium
TGGCGCCGGCCTAACCCCGGGCGCCGCCGGTGAAGCGGAACGAGCCGAGGCGGACCGCGGGGCAGTGGACGAGACCGGGGCCGAACTCCGAATCGGCGAAACGGGCTTCCCGGGCGATGCCGAGGACGTTGCCGGGAGCCAGGGCGTCGATAAAGCTCTGGGTGAAGCGGAGGTTCTTCACCCCGTTGCGGACCTTGCCGTCCTCGATGAGGAACGTCCCGTTGCGGGTCAGGCCGGTCACCACCTGCGTCTTGGGGTCGAGGATCCGGCAGTAGTTGAAGGTCGTGACCAGCAGGCCGCGGCCGACGGAGGCGATCAGGTCGGCGGTGCCGGCGCCGAAGGAGGCGTCGGCCGGCCCGAGGAACAGATTCGAGGGGATCGGGCCGTAGGCGTCGCTCTCGCCGATCGCGTGGCCGGTGCTCTCCGCGCCCATCCTCCGGGCGGTGCGCCGGTCATGGGCCAGGGCGGTCGAGGTGCCGGCCCGGACGAGGTCGAGGCGGCCCTTCGGCGTGCCGTCGGCGTCGAAGGCGACGCCGAGGGCCTCGGCCGACGTGGCGTCGTCCCAGATGGAGACGGCCGGGTCGAACTGGGCCTCGCCGACGCGGATGCCGGACTGCCCTTCGAGGACCTGCTTGGCGTTGAAGCCGTAGAAGGCCAGGAAGATCAGGATGGTGGCCACGCACTCCGGCTCGAGGACGACCTCGTACTCCCCCGGGTCGATGTCGGCGGCGGCCGACGAGCGCCGGGCCCGGTCGGCGGCGTCGGCGCCGATGCCGCCGGCGTCGAGTTCGGAGAGGCGCACGGCGGTGGCGTGCCCCGACCCCGCCGAGTCGTCGGTCTGGTGGATCCCGTCGATGGTGGCCCGGGTGCTGCGCCCCTCCGCCCGCTGACCGGCGGAGTTGGCGAAGGCGGTCGTGCCGCCGTCCGTGTCGCAGTAGCCGGCCGCCCGCAGCGACGGGCCGGCGTCGACGAAGGCCCGGACCCGGCGGGCCCGCTCGTCGGGCGACGCTTCCTCGGTGGCGGCGTCGTGGTGGTCGACCTCGGGGACGGGCGCCGGCGGCGCCAGCCCCGGCCAGTCGGGGTCGACCGGCCGGAGGGCGGCGGCGGCCAGCGTCCCCTCGACCAGCGCCGCGAGGCCGTCGCCGTCGACCCGGGTGGTGGAGGCCATGGCGACGCGACCGTCGGGCAGCGCCAGCTTGAGCGTGACGGAGCTGCCGGCCTCGCCGACGTTCTGGTGGATGAAGGAGTTGGCGAAGCGGGTCAGCGCCGGGCGGCTCCGCTGGGCGGTGACCTGGGCCTGCGCCCGGTCGCCGACGAGGTCGAGGACCTGCTGGCAGAGATCGACGGGGGCCCTCATCCCCGCACCCCCACCCGGACGCCCCGGAAGCGGGCCGGGGCGGCGGAGTGCCCGGTGCGGGCCGTCTGCATCGGCTGCCCCTTCCCGCAGTTGGGCACCCCCCAGTGGATCCACTCCGACCCGCCGGCCAGCATGTCCATGGTGGCCCAGAACTGGGGCGTGATCCCCGTGTAGGTCGGGTTCTTCAACATGCGGCCGAGGCGCCCGCCGGTGATCTCCCAGGCGATCTCGCAGCCGAACTGGAAGTTGAGCCGCTTGTCGTCGATGGACCACGACCGGTTGGTGGCCATGAGAATCCCCTCGTCGGTGGCGGCCACGATCTCCTCCAGCGACGACTCCCCGGGCACGAGGCCGACGTTGGTCATCCTCACCATCGGCAGGCGGTTGTAGCCGTCCCCCCGGACCATGCCGCCCGGGGTCAGACCGGCCACCGCGGCGGAGTCCCGTCCGGAGAGGACGCCGACCCACCGGCCCTCCTTCACGATGTCCACCCGCTGGGCCGGCGTGCCCTCGTCGTCGTAGCCGAAGCTGCCCAGCGCCCCGGGGAGCGTGGCGTCGGCGGTGATGTTCATGAGCGGCGAGCCGTAGGTGAGTGAGCCGAGGCGGGGCAGCTCGAGGAACGACGTGCCGGCGAAGGCCGCCTCCCAGCCGAGGATGCGGTCCAGCTCGATGGCGTGGCCGACCGACTCGTGGATCTGCAGGGCGAGCTGGCTCGACTCCAGCACCAGGTCGGTGGTGGCCTCGGGGCATTCGGGGGCCGAGAGGAGAGCGACCGCCTCACTGGCCACCCGCTCGGCGTTGCCGGGCAGGTCGAAGCGGCGGATGACCTCGTAGCCGCCCGACTGGAACTGCCCGAAAGCCTGGGGGTAGGAGCGGCGCTGGGTCTCGGCCTCGCCGACGGCGGTGGCGTCCATGCCGCCGCCGCACTCCACGAGGTGCTGGTGGATGCGGTGGCCCTGGCTGGAGACGAACCACTTCTGCGTGTCCCAGGCCGTGAGGAAGGCCCGGGCCAGGGCCACGCCCTCCACCGACCCCATGGCCTTCGTCACGCCGACGACGAGGTCGGCCTTCTCCGACAGCGACACGGCGAAGGGGTCCTCGACGTGGGGCGTCTCGTAGCTGTCCTCCCGGACAGGGACGTCGGCCAGGGCCAGCGGCGGCCCGGGCACGGTGGCCGAAGCCCGGGCGATGGCGGCCGCCGTCTCGCCGGCCCCCCGGGCCCCTTCGGCCTCGGCGGTGGCGAAGAAGCCCCACGACGATCCGATCAGGGCCCGGACACCGACGCCGGCCGACTCCGACTGGTCCAGCGACTCGATCGTCTGGTTCAGGGCCTCGAGGCTCTGGCGGCGGGAGACGACGACCCGGGCGTCGGCGTACTCCGCCCCGGCGGCCAGCGCTCCTTCGACGGCGGCGACAGCGGGATCGAACATGGGCTCTGCCTACTCCTATTTCAGATCGGCGATGACCTGCCGGGCGAGGACGGCGGCGTCGGCCAGGCCGGCCCGACCCGTCCGCAGCGCCGTGCGGGCCTGCTCCAGGGTCGTACGGTTCCCCGGATACCCCGCCGGCTGGAGGGCCAGCAGCTGCGCCGGCAGCGGGGAAACGTTTCCGGTTGCGGCGACCAGCTTGGCCCGCATGGAGGCCAGGTCGGCCTTGGCCTTGGTGGTGTCCTTGCTCGTGGCCCCGTCGATGGTGGTCTGGAGCCGGTCGGCCAGCTTGGAGAGCCGGTCCCCGGCGGTCAGCTCGATGTCGGACACGACGACGCTCCGGGCTTCGGGGATCGTGAGGACGTAGACCCGGTAGTCGGTGATGATCTTGCCGGCGTCGGCCCGGACCGTGGCCTCGTCGCCGTCGCCCTGGATCTTGGCGTTGAGGCTGGTCAGGCCGTCGATCTGGCTCTGCAGCAGGGTGGAGAGCGCCGAGCGGTCGGCGGCGCTCAGGCGAGCGATGGCCTTGGCCCCCGTCTCGAGCTCCCGCAGGGCCAGGACCCGGCGGGTGATGGCGGCGGCGGCCAGCCGCTTGGCGGCGTCGACGCGGACCTGCTGCGCCCCGGCCGGGACGGCCCGGAAGCCGACGGAGCCCGTCAGCCCCACGGCCAGGGCGGCGCCCACGACGACGGCCCGGCGGGCCAGGGAGAGGCTCACTGCTGGACCTCCCCTTCGCCGGTGGCCATGTCGGAGTCGAGCCGGTCGAGCTCGCTGTCGAGCCGGTGGATGATCTGGTCGACCTCGGCCAGGTCGGCGTCGGTGACGGGCCCGGTGGCGGCCGGGGTGCTCGTCGGCGAGGACTCCGGCGCCGTGGAGACGGTGGTGGCCGACGCCTTCGAGCCGTTGTCGGAGCTCTTGTTGCAGGCCGGACCGGCGATGGCGGCAGCCAGGAGGAGGACGAGCAGGGACGCGCCCTTCTTCAACTGTTCAACCTCCCGAGGGGGGACCGGGGCGCCGACAGTGTGTCACGGGGGTCCTCGTCCTCCGGCGACGGCCGGGTCATGATGGGGCGATGTCGTTTCTGCTCGTGACCCTGGCCCTGGCCCTCGGCCTGGCCCTCGTGACCGGCGGGCGCCTCCGCAACATCGCCGCCACCCGGATCCGGTACCCGAGCATCATGGGGCTGGCCGTGGGAATCCAGGGCGCTTTGGAGGTGCTCCACCCGACCCGGGGGACGGCCGGCCATCTCGCCTCGGCCCTGCTCGTGGTGTCCTACGTCTTCCTGCTGCTGTTCTGCCTGGCCAACTTCCGGCTCCGGGGCCTGGCGGTGGTGGCGGTCGGGATCGCCCTCAACGGCGCCGTCATCACTCTCGACCGGGGAATGCCCGTCCGGGCCCCGAAGGCGGCGGTCGAGACCACGACCAAGCACCACGCCGAGCGGCCGTCGGACAGGCTCAAGCCGCTGGGCGACATCATCCTCCTGCCGGCGTTGCGGCAGTCCCTGTCGTTCGGCGACCTGATCATGATGGTGGGGCTGGTGGACGTGCTGTTCCACTGCAGCCGCAACCCGGCCACCCGCCGGAGGGTGGCGTCGGCGGAGGCGGCCAAGGAGCCGCCGGTCGAGGTCAAGACCGCCGCCTGACGTTTGCCAGTCGCGTCGATCGTCTCGTTCCGCCTCGGCGGGCCCGACGGGGTGTCGGTGCAGGCCGCCACCTGGGGCCGGGCCCTGGAGCGGCTGGGCTACGGGCTGCGGCGCGTGGCCGGGGAGCTGGCCGACGGGCCCCGGCCGGGCGACGTCGTCGTGCCCGGCCTGGCGGTGGCGGCCGAGGCCGCCCCCGGACCCGCCGGCCAGCGGCCGGCCGCGCCCCGGGGTCCTTCGCCGGGCGAGCTGCGGGCGGCCCTGGCCGGTTCGGACCTGGTCGTGGTGGAGAACGTGCTGGCGCTGCCCCTCCACCTCGAGGCGGCCCGGGTGCTGACCGGGGTCCTGGCCGCGCTGGCGCCGGCCACCCGGGTGCTGCTCCACCACCACGACCTGGCCTGGCAGCGGCCGGAGACGGCGACCATCACCGAGCTGCCGCCCCGGCTGCCCGGCGCGGTCCACGTCGCCATCAACGACTTCTCGCGCCGGGAGCTGGCCGAGCGGGGCATCGAGGCCGTCACCGTGAGGAACGCCTTCGACCTGGACGCGCCTCCCGGGCGGCGGGCCGTGACCCGAGCCGCCCTCGGTGTGGCCGACGACGAGCTGCTGGTGCTGCAGCCGACCCGGGCCATCGCCCGCAAGAACATCCCCGCCGCCCTCCGCCTCGCCGAGGGCGTCGCCGAGCGGCTCGACCGGCCGGTGCGGTTCTGGCTCCCGGGCCCGGCCGAGGACGGCTACGCCGCCACGCTGGCCGAGGTGCTGGCCGCCACGCCGGTGCCCGTCCTGCGGGACAGGCCCGGCGACATGCGCGACGCCTATGCCGCCTGTGACCTCGTCACATTCCCGTCGACGGGGGGTGAGGGGTTCGGCCAGCCGGTGATCGAGTCGGTATGGGCCGACCGGCCGCTGGCCGTGCTGCGCTACCCCGCCCTCGACGAGATCCTCGCCCTCGGTTTCGAGTTCCTGCCCGCCGACGATCCCGACGTGGTGGCGGGAGCACTGCGCGCGGGATCCACCCCGGCGGCAGCCCGCAACCGCGAGCTGGCCGAGGCCCACTTCTCGATGACCGCCCTGGAGCGGGCGCTCGGCGCGCTCCTGCGGACGGTTTGAAGAAACTGCGCGCGACAAGCATCCCGAGTCGCCGTTGGCTCGGGACGCTGTCGCTAAGACCTCGGAATTCCTCCCCCAGCAGAGTTGTTCCGCAACCGGTTCAAGACCGGCTTGTTACGCCAGGAACGTCGGACCCTTGCGGCTCCGCTGACGCCGACGAGCGACGAGCGAGCAGAGCGAAGCGCGACGGGCCGGAGCCGGGCGTGCGGGCTCAGGCGGGCGATGAAAGCCGGGTTTCCGGATCCATCTGCCGTTGTTCATGTACCTCAAATTCTGCGCCCGTTCACCCGACTCCTGCGCTGGAGCGCATATCGGCCGACACGGTTTGAGGGGGGCCGGGGGGAAGGATGGCCCGATCGGGGGAAAGAAGCCTCTGTTACCCTCAATTCGCCATGCGTCTCCCAGCTCCTCGTCGGCGGCACCAGCTTCTTGACGTCGCCCGCGAGCTCTTCGCCGCCGGCGGGTTCCACGCCACCTCGATGGACGACGTCGCGGAAGCGGCGGGAGTGACGAAACCGGTCCTCTACCAGCACTTTCCCTCCAAGCGGGCGCTATACCGGGAGCTGCTGGAGGACGTCGGTGCCCGGCTGCTGACCGACATCAGGGCCGCCACCGCCCCGGCCGACACCGGACGGGAGCGGGTGCAGAACGGCATGGCGGCCTACTTCGGGTTCGTGACCGGCAATCAGCCGGCCTTCCGGCTCCTGTTCGGGGCGTCGGTCCGCAACGACGCCGAGTTCGCGGCGGTGGCCGGGACGGTTCTCGAGCACATGGCCGAGGCCGTGGCCGAGATGATCGACGTCGATCTCCCCGCCGAGCAGCGGGCGGTGCTGGCCCACGCCGTCATCGGCATGGCCGAGGCGGTGGGGCGCCGGGCGCTGCGGGACGCGGCGGCCGAGCAGGACCCCGAGCTGCTGGCCCACTGGACGGCCGAGCTGGTGTGGTACGGGCTGCGGGGCATCCGCACGGGGGTGGACGTGACCACCGCGCCCGGGGGCCGCGCCGAGCACTAAACAACTTCGGCCTCCGGTCGATCGGGCTTGAGCGTGGAAGCAACCCGAAGCAGCCGGAGCCGGGGGTCCGAGGTCGCTGAGCGCCAGTTCTGCACGTTCTACGTCGAAGGTCTCTGCTTCGGCATCGGCGTGCGGGAGGTCCAGGAGGTCATCCGCTACCAGGAGATGACCCGGGTACCGCTGGCGGCGTCCGTCGTGCGCGGCCTCATCAACCTCCGCGGCCAGATCGTCACCGCCATCGACCTCCGCCGTCGCCTCGGCCTCGGCGACCGGGACGACGCCGGTGAGCACCTGCCCATGAACCTCGTCGTCCGCACCGACGACGGGGTCGTCAGCCTCCTCGTCGACGAGATCGGCGAAGTCGTCGAGGTCGAGGAGGACACCTACGAGCGCCCGCCGCCGACGCTCGAAGGCGTCGCCCGTGAACTCGTGCGTGGTGTCTACAAGCAACAGGGCAGCCTCCTGCTGGTGCTCGACACCGCCCGTGCCGTCAGCTTGAGCCGTCCGTAAGAGGAGATGAGGAGCACCGTCGTGACCCAGTCCGCCGTTGATCAGCAGGACGAGATCCAGCCCAATGGGAACGGGGCTCCCAAGGGCCGCGGCCCGGCGACCCGGGTCCCGACCGAGGAGCTGGCCCGCGCCGCCCGGTTCGAGAGCATGCTGGAGAACGCCCCGACGAACGTCATGTTCGCCGACCGGGACTTCGTGATCACCTACATGAACCCGGCGTCGCTCGAGACGCTGCGCAAACTCGAGGAGCACCTGCCGGTGCCGGCCGACCAGATCGTCGGCTCGAGCCTCGACATCTTCCACAAGAACCCGTCCTACCAGCGGGGGATCCTGGCCTCGGAGGAGAATCTCCCCCGCCGGGCCAACATCGACGTCGGGCCCGAGATCCTCGACCTCCTCGTGTCGCCGATCCGCGACAAGGAGGGCCACTACATCGGGGCCATGGCCACCTGGGAGCTCATCACCGGGAAGCTCCGGATGGAGCAACTGGCCAAGGAGACCGCCGACGACACGGCAGCCGTCAACCAGGTGCTCCAGGCGGTGGCCGGCGCCAAGACCGTCGACGAGGCGGCCCGCCTCGCCCTCGACACCGTCCGGGACTCGTTCGGCTGGGCCTACGGCTCGTTCTGGAAGGTCGACGCCACCGACCGGGCGCTCAAGTTCGTGCTCGAGTCGGGCGACGCCGGCGAGGAGTTCCGCAAGGTCACCCTGGCCGCCTCCTTCCCGGAGGGCGTCGGCCTCTCGGGCCGGGCGTGGAAGACCCGGGACCTGTATTTCACCCGCGACATCGGCGAGATGACCGACTGCAGCCGTGCGCCCGTGGCCCAGAAGATCGGCGTCAAGTCCGGTGTCTGCTTCCCCCTCCTGGTCGAGGGGGAGGTCATCGGGACGATGGACTTCTTCGCCACCGAGACCCTCGACCCGTCCGCCGGCCGCCTCGAGGCGTTGCGCAACGTCGGCCGCATGGTGTCCTCCGCCGTCGAGCGCGTCCGCAACCATGAGCGCCAGCAGGAGGCGGCCGAGCAGCTGCGCCGCAACGTCGACCTGATCCTCGACGTCGTCAACGCCGCCGCCGCCGGCGACCTGACCCGGGAGGTCACCGTCAAGGGTGACGACGCCATAGGCCAGATGGGCGAGAGCCTCGACAAGTTCTTCTCCGACCTGCGCCGCTCGGTGGGGGCCATCGCCCACAACGCCACCAGCGTGTCGTCGGCCTCCGAGCAGCTGACCGGTGTCAGCGAGCAGATGGGGGCCAACGCCGCCGAGACCTCAGCCCAGGCCAACGTCGTCAGCTCCGCCGCCGAGGCGGTGAATCTCAACGTGCAGACGGTGGCCACCGCCGCCGAGGAGATGTCCTCCTCGATCGGCGAGATCGCCAAGAACGCCACCGAGGCGGCCCGGGTGGCCTCCGAAGCGGTCGTCGTGGCCGACTCCACCAACACCACCGTCGGCAAGCTGGGCGAGAGCTCGGCCGAGATCGGCAAGGTCATCAAGGTCATCACGTCGATCGCTCAGCAGACCAACCTGCTGGCCCTCAACGCCACCATCGAGGCGGCCCGGGCCGGCGAGGCCGGCAAGGGCTTCGCCGTGGTGGCCAACGAGGTCAAGGAGCTGGCCAAGGAGACGGCCCGGGCGACCGAGGACATCTCCGGGAAGATCGAGGCCATCCAGTCCGACACCCAGGGCGCGGTCGAGGCCATCGGCCGGATCTCGTCGATCATCAACCAGATCAACGACATCCAGAACACGATCGCCTCGGCGGTGGAGGAGCAGACGGCCACCACCAACGAGATCGCCCGGTCGGTGACCGAGGCGGCCCGGGGCAGCTCGGAGATCGCCGACAACATCACCGGTGTGGCCAGCGCCGCCCAGAGCACCAGCGTGGGGGCCGAGGACACGCAGAAGGCGGCCGGCGAGCTGTCCCGCATGGCGGCCGACCTGCAGAGCCTGGTGGCCCAGTTCAAGTACTGAGAAGTTGCGCTACTTGGCGACGATGACGTTGAAGCTGAAGACCGACTTCGTGCCGGGGTCGATCGTGGCCAGGACCCACTTGTTGGACTGGTCGCCGGCGTAGGTCTCGACCCGGGTGAAGTTGGGGACGTCTTTCCACGGCTTGTCCAGCCGGTACTTGTGGGTGTCACCGTGGACGAGGACGACCGGTTTGCCGAAGCTCTTGGTGCGGTTCTTGAGGGCACTCACGAGGGTCTGGTCGGCCCCGTAGAGGAAGGGGTCGTCCTGCCAGATGATCATCACCGCCGCGGCGTGGGCGGCCTCGGCGGCGTCGAACGTGCCGTTCAGCCAGGCGAGATCGGCAGCCCTCGGTCCGCCGCCGGCCGGGCCGGGGACGTCGAGGGTGGCGAAGTACACGCCGCCGCGGTTCCAGCGGAAGTTCTCCGGCGTCCCCGGCTGGTGGATCACGGGCATCGTCGTCTCGCCCAGTGTCCGGCCGGTAGAGAAGAAGATCCGGCGGATGGCGGCGAGGCGGGCATCGGGGTCGGGGCAGTCGAACCATTCGTTGTCGCCCGGGGTGTAGACGAACGGCGCCTTGAAGCCGTTGAACACGCCACGGACATAGTTGAGCCGGGCGTCGCTGCATTTGCTGCCGGAGAGCTGGATGTCGCCGTCGTGGGCCTCGAAGGCCAGGTTGTAGGTCGCCATGCTCCGCTGGGTTTCGAGGAGCAGCTTGTCGTCGCCGGCCGAGTAGCCGGTGTCGCCGATGAGCCCGATCCTGAACTTGGGGGCCGCGGCGGCCGGGGTGGCCGGGACCACGCCGGCGACCACCAGGGCCATACCGAGGCTGAAGGCGCGCATGGTGACCTCCAGAGCGAACTGTTTGTCCGAATCGGGGCATTGCAGGACTTCGCCCCCTGAAAGGCGAACCCTCCGGTTTGCCGGGAACGTTTCCGGTCCCGTTGCCTGCCGGCTGGCAAAGAGGAGAAGAACCACCGATGAGAGCCCGGATCAGTGCCGCCGTGTTCGTCGCGCTTATCGCTCTGGTGGCCACCTCCTGCGGGGGTGGCGGAGCGGCCACGCACTTCGCCCTCAAGACGAAGAACAGCCAGCCGGCCGGTATCACCACCGGGCCCGACGGCCATCTCTGGTTCACCGAGTTCACGTCAGGCCGCATCGCCCGGATCAACACGGCCGGCAAGATGGACGAGTTTCCGCTGCCCACCGAGCGGGCCGGGCCCTTCGACATCACCACCGGCCCCGACGGGAACCTCTGGTTCACCGAGTTCTCGGCCAACAAGATCGGTCGCATCACGCCCGCCGGCGCCATCACCGAGTTCCCCCTCCCCAACGCCAAGAGCGGGCCCTACGGCATCACGACCGGGCCCGACGGGAACATCTGGTTCGTCCTCCAGAAGACCGACCGGATCGCCCGGATGAACCGCGACGGGCAGGACTACAAAGAGTTCCCCATTCCCTACAAGGGCCCCCAGCGGCCGAGCCCCTGGGGCGTGGCCGCCGGCAAGGACGGGAACATCTGGTTCAGCGAGGAGGGTCTCGACAAGATCGGCCGGATCAACCCGACGACCGGCGAGCTGACCGAGTTCCCCGTCACGGCCAAGAGCGGGCCGGCCGACATCACCCTCGGGCCCGACGGCAACATCTGGTTCACTGAGCACTACGCCGGCAAGGTCGGCCGCATCACGCCCGACGGGGTCCTCTCCGAGTTCGTGACCGGGGGCAAGAAGAGCTCGCCCAAGGGCATCGTGGCCGCCGCTGACGGGAACCTCTGGTTCACCGACCTCGGCACGAACCGGATCGGGCGGATCACGACCTCGGGCGACGTGAAGGACTTCGCCGTCGGCGGCGGCTACCGCCAGCTGCAGGGCATCGCCGCCGGGCCCGACGGCAACGTCTGGTTCACCGAGACGCACGCCAACACGGTGTCCCGCCACACGCTGGAGCGGTCGTCGGCTGAAGGCAAGCCCTAGGGGCGGGAGCCCCCGGGCTCCCATTTCCTGACAAACTCCGCAAATCCGGCAGGAACGGACATTTCGGGCGGCGAACCTTCTTCCCGATGCCCATCTCCGTGTCACCGCCGCGCCCCGCCCTCCTCCTCCGGCTGGTGGTGATCCTGGCGCTCAGCGCCCCGTTGCTCCGTCCGGTGGCCCGGGCGATGTCGGCCCTGCCGCCGGTCGACGCCGTCTCCGGCCCGTCCACCGTGGCCGACCAGACCTGGGGTGTGTGGCCGACGCCCGACGGGCGGGCGCCGAGGGTGCGGGCGCTGGCCGTCGTCGGCCGGACCGTGTTTCTGGGTGGGGACTTCACGACGATGGTGCCGCCCGGCAGCCCGCTCCCCCGCCCCACGACGACGACCACCGCCACGACCACCGCCACGACCACCGCCACGACCACCGCC
>DASYFF010000131.1:0-4003 GCA_036498605.1 Acidimicrobiia bacterium
CTCGTGTGCTTCGGAGTGGAGGGGGTCGAGGCGGAGCCCGTCCTCCTCGGACTCGATCAGCGGGGCGTGGCCGTGCACTCCGGGTCGTCGTGCTCGAGCGAGACCTTCGAGCCGTCGCCGGTCCTATCGGCCATGGGCGTCGACGCCGACCACTCGCTGCGGGTCAGCGTCGGCTGGTCGAGCACCTCCACCGACGTCGACGCCTTCCTGGCCGCCCTCCCCGAGGTGGTCACCCGGCTCCGCAGCCTCGGAGCCGGTTAGCCGCGCAGAGAGACAGCCCAGGTGTGCTCGTCGGTCAGGTCGATTCCCTGGGCCATCAGGTTCATGGCCGCCCGCTTGGGGGGGCTGTAGCGGGCCGTGTCGGACATGGCGACCGGGAAATCGGCCCGGCAGGTGTCGATCACGTCGAGGATGCGGGCCACGGCGGCCTCGGGCAGGCGGCGGCGGCGGCCGGCGAAGGCCACCCAGGCGGCCAGCACGTCGGGCACGAGGCCCACGTCGGGCCCATCGAGGCAGACCCGGACCGGGAAGTGGTCGAGGAGGCACAGGCCGGCCAGGGTGGGGCTCCACCGCAGCGGGTCGCCGTCGCCGTAGTCGCAGCGGTAGGCGATGAGGCTGTGGCAGACCGACACGGCAGCCGGTTCCGACAGGAGGTCGGCGGCCTCGGGGGCGCCGAGGAACTCGGCCACCAGCCATTCCCGGCCCTCGGCGTCGAGCTCCTCCACCCCGACGGCGGCGGCCGGTGGGAGGGTGGCCAGGCGGGCGGCCAGCAGGGCCCGCGTCTCGGCCAGCGAACGCCCCTCGGCCCCGGTCGATTGCGTCGGGGGAGGCTGGTGAAGCTCCCCAAAATCAGTGGCCACCAAGGCGTCGGCCAGGCGGGCGGCGACCTCCGGCAGCGAGGCCGGTCGCAGGCTGATCCCGTCTCCCTCGGCCTCCCGCCACCGGGCCACCGTCTGGGCCAGCGGGGCGGCGGGGTAGGCGTCCTTGGCGATGCCCCGCTCGGTGTGGTCGACGAGGACGCAGATCGAATGGCCCGGGTCGTCGGGCAGAGCGGGGTAGGTGAAGCCGACGATCACGATCTCCTGGTCGCCGTAGACGTCGCTGCCGATCCAGGCCTCGGTCGGCAGGGCCGTGCCGGCCACGGCCGCCCAGCCGGGCGGCGCGATGCCGGCCTGCTCGAGGTCGGCGGCGGCCGTGCGGGCCCGGGTGGCCACCCGGGGCGGGGCCACCGCCGCCAGGGCGGCCAGGACCGCCATGGCCTCGACCGTGCCCAGGTCGTGGGCCCGGCGGACGAGCGCCTCGGCGAAGGCCGCCGCCGTGCTGTCGCCCCCGGACCGCCCCTGGCCGGGCAGCCCGTCCCACACGGCCATGAGGCCGCTGCCCCAGACCTCGGCCGCCAGCGGCGACTCGGCCCGCAGCAGCTGGCTCCGGGCCGAGCGGAGGACTCCGTCGAACAGCCGGGCGATCACCGCCTCGCGCTGGGCGTCCTCCGCCGAAGGGATACCCGCCGGCTCGTCACGCCTGCGCTTCCGGCTTCCGATCGCCACCACCGCACCTCCACTCGTCCGCTGCTGATCACTCGCCTTGCGGACGATACGGAAGGTGCCCCGTGAGGTGGTGGATCCCCGGAGAGTGGTCGCGCCCTATGCCCGTTTACGCCCCCCGGCGGGCCCGGATGATGTTGAGGGCGCTCCCGGCGCGGAACCACTCGATCTGCTCCGGGCTGAAGGTGTGGGTGCACTCGAAGCCGACCTCGGTGCCGTCGGGCTTGTGGATGGTGCAGCGCACCGGCTGGTCGGGAGCCAGGCCGGCCAGGGCGTGGACCGAGATGGTGTCGTCCTCGCCGATCTGGTCGTAGGTGTCGGGGTCGGCGAAGGTCAGCGGCAGCAGACCCTGCTTCTTGGCGTTCGTCTCGTGGATACGGGCGAAGCTCCGGGCGAAGATCACCTTGCCGTTGCGGAACCGGGGCTCCATGGCGGCGTGCTCCCGGCTCGAGCCCTCGCCGTAGTTCTCGTCGCCGATGGCGCACCAGGAAACGCCCTTGGCGTGGAGCCGCTTGGCGATGTCGGGGTAGGAGCGGATCTCGCCGTCGAGGGGGTCCTTGCCGTGGCCGGCCTCGACGTCGCCCCGGAAGGCGTTGATCACGCCGAGGAACAGGTTGCCGGAGATGTTCTCCAGGTGGCCCCGGTACGTGAGCCACTTTCCGGCGGCCGAGATGTGGTCGGTCGTGCACTTCCCCTTGGCCTTCATGAGGACGGGGAGGCGCTCGTAGTCCCGCCCGTCCCAGGCCGGGAAGGGCTCGAGGAGCTGGAGGCGCTCGGAGTCGGGGCTCACGACCACGGCAACGTCGTGCCCGTCGGCCGGCGGGGCCAGGAAGCCGGACTCGCCGGGGTCGAAGCCCCGGTCGGGAAGGCGCTCACCGACGGGCGGGTCGAGCTTCGTCCCGTCGATCGTGTCGGTCAGCGGGTTGAAGTCGAGCGTTCCGGACAGGGCGTAGGCGATGACCATGTCGGGCGACGTCACGAAGGCCTTCGTGTTGGCGCTGCCGTCGTTGCGCTTGGGGAAGTTCCGGTTGTAGCTGTTGACGATCGTGTTGACCCTGGCCGGGTCGAGGTCGGTGCGCTCCCACTGGCCGATGCAGGGGCCGCAGGCGTTGGCCAGCACCTCGCCGCCGATCGCCTGGAGGTCGGCCAGGAGTCCGTCGCGCTCGATGGTGGCCCGTACCTGCTCCGAGCCGGGCGTGATGAGCAGCTGCGTCCTGGCCCGCAGGCCCTTGGCGCTGGCCTGGCGGGCGATCGACGCGGCCCGGGTGATGTCCTCGTAGGAGGAGTTGGTGCAGGAGCCGATGAGGGCGCTGGCCACCTCGGTCGGCACGCCGTGCTCCCGGGCCCAGGCGCCGACCTGGCTCACGGGGTGGGCGAGGTCGGGCGAGTCGGGACCGTTGATGAGCGGCTCGAGGGTCGAGAGGTCGATCTCGACGATCCGGTCGAAGAACCGCCCGGGGTCGGCTTCCACCTCGGGGTCGGGTCGCAGGTCGGCGGCCACGGCGTCGGCGGCGTCGGCGATGGCCTCCCGGCCGGTGGCCTTGAGGTAGGCGGCCATGTTGGGGTCGTAGGCGAAGATCGACGTGGTGGCGCCGATCTCGGCCCCCATGTTGCAGATGGTCCCCTTGCCGGTGGCCGAGATGCTGTCGGCCCCGGGGCCGAAGTACTCCACGATGGCGCCGGTGCCGCCCTTGACGGTGAGGATCTCGGCCACCTTGAGGATGACGTCCTTGGGGCTCGACCAGCCGGAGAGCTCGCCGGTGAGGTGCACGCCGATCAGCTTCGGCCAGCGCACGTTGAAGGGGAAGCCGGTCATCACATCGACGGCGTCGGCGCCGCCGACGCCGACGGCCACCATGCCGAGGCCGCCGGCGTTGGGGGTGTGGCTGTCGGTGCCGATCATCATCCCGCCGGGGAAGGCGTAGTTCTCCAGCACGACCTGGTGGATGATGCCGCTGCCCGGCTTCCAGAACCCGATGTCGTACTTGGCGCTCACGGACCGGAGGAACTCGTACACCTCGGAGTTGATATCGACGGCGAACTTCAGGTCGATGTTGGCGCCGGCCTTGGCCTGGATGAGGTGGTCGCAGTGGACCGTGGAGGGAACCGCCACCTTGGGGAGGCCGGCGGTCATGAACTGGAGCAGCGCCATCTGGGCGGTGGCGTCTTGCATGGCCACCCGATCGGGATGGAAGTCGACGTAGCTCTTTGCCCGCTCGAGCTCCTGCCCCTCGGGGTCGCTCAGGTGGTTGATCAGGACCTTCTCCGCCAGGGTCAGCGAGCGCCCCAGCCGTCGCCGGCCCAGCGCCACCCGCTCACCGAGTGAGCCGTAGACCTGATTGACGAGTTCGATTGGCGTACCCGCGGTAACGGCCATGACTGTCCTCCTCGTGCATCTCCTGATGCCTCTACCTGGTTCCAGTGTATACAAGTTGCAGACAAGTGAGCACGTCCCGGCG
>DASYFF010000132.1:0-1716 GCA_036498605.1 Acidimicrobiia bacterium
CAGGGTCGGCAAAGGTTGTCCCCATGGCTCCGACGGAAGCCAGCCACCGCTCGGCCCGGCGGGTGGCGCGCCGGCTATCGCCGCTCCCTCACGACCGAACGCGCCGCCTTGTCGTCCCGTAGCCCTTCGAAGCGAGGATGCCGGAGCTTCCCGTCGTCGGTCCATTCGGTGAAGGCGATGTTGGCGACGAGCTCCGGCTCGGCCAAGTGGGCGGTCCGCTCCCGGACCCGGTCGGCAAAGGGGGACGTGTCACGGGTGAGGGCGACCATGCGCCGGTGGAGGTCGGCGAGGGTCCGGTGGTCGAAGCCCGTGCCGACCTTGCCGGCGTAGCGGAGGGCGCCGTCCGGGTCGTGGTAGCCGACGAGGAGGGCGCCGAAGTGGGTGCGGCTGCCACGGGGTTCGGTCCATCCGCCGATGACGAGTTCCTGGCCGGCCGAGCATTTCAGTTTGAGCCAGTCGCCGGTCCGCCCCGACCGGTACGGGCTGTCGGCCCGCTTGGCGATGAGCCCCTCCCAGCCGGCCTGGCACGCCTGCCGGAGGAGCCGCTGCGGGTCGCCTTCGACGTGGTCGACCCGGCGGATCGGCCCCCGGTCCCCCACCACCGTGGCCAGGGCCGCCTTCCGTTCGAGGAGGGGCCGGCCGGTCAGGTCGCGTCCGTCGAGGTGGAGCAGGTCGAAGGCGCACAGGATCGGGACGGCGGTCGAGCCGGGCCGCTGCAGGAGGGAGAAACTGGTCCGGTCGCCTTCCATGGCGACGATTTCGCCGTCCAGCACGACATCGACCGTGCCGGCTCCGCCGAGGGCGTCGGCGATGCCGCCGAACCGTTTGTTGAACGACTGCCCGCTCCGGGACCAGAGCTCGACCCGGTCGCCATGGCGGACGGCGATGCAGCGCAGCCCGTCGAGCTTGCGTTCGTACACCCACCCCGGTCCCGCCGGCGCCTCGGTCACGAGCCGGGCGAGCATCGGCGCCACGAACTGCCCCCGGCGCTCCTGGGAACGGCTCAAGACGGTTCCGGCCGGAGTCCCCTGACGTAGGCGGCCTGGCCGGCGTGTTGCAGGTCGTCGACCGCCACGCTGACGAGCCGGACACCGAGGGTGACGGGCGGATCCCAGGCCTTGTCGACGATCCGGTCGAGGTCCTCCGGACGGAGACCGCTGATGAAGGCGGCCGTTCGCCGCCACACGGCCTCGTGGTAGGCGACCAGTGCGTCGGCTGATTCGGGCCGGACGGTCTCGACGTCGCTGTCCGAGTGGCCGTAACCGTGGTTGTCCGGGTCGGCCTCGAGCCCGAAGCGCCCGGCCCAGTCGCCGCCGACCCAGACCTGCGGCTCGCCCGTCAGTTCGGCCAGGTGGTGGTCCTGCACCCGGGTGAGATGCCACACCAGCCAGCCGATCGGATTGGCGTGAGGCGCGGGCCGGGCCATGAGCTCGTCCGGCCCGAGGCCGTCGACGGCGGCCCGTACGATGGGCGGGATGCGCCCGAACAGCTCGGTCAGGATGTCGTAGACCTCCATGTCTTTCCTCCAGTCAGACCACGGTTCTACCCGGTCGAACGGGTCATGCACCACTGGCCCTTGTCGCCCCGGGCGGCCAGCACTACCTTCAGGTCTGCCGGGTCCCAGGGCGAGCGGGGCGGCAGGGGGTAACGGACCGATGCAGAGAACGATGTCGCGACGCGGGGGCGCCACGGTCATGACCGTCACGGCCGCACTGG
>DASYFF010000133.1:0-5443 GCA_036498605.1 Acidimicrobiia bacterium
CCCGAAGTACTAGTACTGGTCGGTCCACCTGACCCAAAGATTCAGCGCCCCGCTGGTACCCTCGGGTGGTTCCCCCGCCGCCGTGGAGGCCCGTCCGTCAATGTCGTCAGCAGCGCCCGGCCGGCTCCGGGACTTCTTCTCTTCCCGCACCGGCTTCGCGGTCGCAGTGGTCTTCGCCGTGGCCGTCATCGGCGCCGGCTTCGCCCTCCGGCGGGACGACACCGGTTCCGAGCCGGCCGCCGAAGCGACCAGCACCACCACGACCACGGCCCCGGCCGAGGCGGTCCGCGGTGTGCTCCTCGGCGCCAGCACGAGCCCCGACAGCCGCAGCATCGACGCCGAGAAGTCGGCGGTGGATGGCCTCGAGGGCAAGATCGGCCGCCCGCTCGACATCGACCACAACTTCTACACCTGGGATGACGCCTTCCCCACGGAGATCGAACGGTGGGATCTGCAGGCCGGCCGGATCCCCATGATCAGCTGGAATGGCAAGAACGTCCAGACCACCGACATCGCCGCCGGCCGCTACGACAGCCTCATCAAGCAGCGGGCCCGGGCCACGAAGGCGCTCGGTAAGCCGGTCCTCGTCCGCTGGTTCTGGGAGATGGACGGCAACAAGAAATCCGCCTTCGCCGGCACGCCCGACCAGTACGTCGCCGCCTGGCGCCACATCGTGACGATCTTCCGCAACGAGGGCGCCGACAACGTCCGCTGGGTGTGGTGCCCCAACGCCTCGGCCTTCAACGACGGCACGGCCCAGACCTTCTATCCCGGCGACGATTTCGTCGACTGGATCGCAGCCGACGGCTACAACTGGGCCCCGGGCCGCTCGGGCGACGACTACCGATCCTTCCAGGACATCTTCGGCGGGTTCTACGGCTGGGCAAGGCTCCAGAAGAAGCCGATCATGGTGGCCGAGACCGGCGTCCAGGAGCGCAAACCGGGCGAGAAGGCGGATTGGATCTTGGCTGCCCGAGATGCCGTCAAAAGCGACTTTCCGCTGATGCGGGCGGTCGTCTATTTCGACAGCAACAAGGACTACGATTGGTCGCTCACGAGCTCGGATTCCGCCGTCGCGGCCTTCCGGCAAATGGCTAATGACCCCTGGTTCAACCTGGGGGTGAACCGCCGCCTCCCCTAGCGGGCGCGGTCCGGCGGGGTGGGGCGCTACGGTGCGGTGAGGGCCCTGGGGGCGCATTGTTCGCTCCCGAGGCGCTGTGCGAGAATGAGGGTCTGAACTTGTAGGGCTCGTACCGGTCGTGGAAGTGGAACCGATGCCCCTCTCCGAAGACGAACAACGCATCCTCCAGGAGATCGAGGCGCAGTTCTATGCCAACGATCCCCACCTCGCACAACAGGTCTCGGAGACGACCCTCTACCGCCACTCCGCCCGCAACATCAAGTGGGCGGCCCTCGGCTTCGTCGGCGGGTTCGTCGCCCTCCTGTTCTTCGCCTCGTCGATCTTCTTCGGCATCGTCGGCTTCCTGGCCATGCTCGGCTGCGCCTACGTGATCGTGACCCACCTGCGCAAGATGGGCCGGGCCGGCCTGGAGAGCATCACCGCCTCGGTCAAGGGCAAGAAGCTGAAGAGCTTCTTCGGCGACGCCGGGAAGAACTTCCGCAAGCCCTTCCGCAAAGACGACAACGCCGGCTAGGCCCTAGATCGTCGAGGCCCTCGGCAGGAGGGTCATCGGGTTCAGCCGGCGGCGCCAGCGGCCCAGCAGCGAGTCGCCCGAGTCGAGCGCCTTCGTCAGCGTCTCGACCTCGGCCCAGGCGGCGCTGACCTCCTCCTCGGACGGGTCGCCGGGTGAGTAGGAGGCCTTGGTGAACAGCCGGGCCAGGCGGGTCATCGGCGTGCCGACGTCGGCCGCCACCGACCGGACGCCCCCCCGGGCGAACTCCATCGGGGTGGCCGTGGACAGCGGCGCCGCTCCCACCTCCCGCAGCCGGTCGAGGGCCTCCGACCAGGCACCGGCCACCCGGACCCGGGTGGGGCCGGCCCGGCGGCGCTGGGCCCGCCGCCGCCGCTTGAGGGCCGGCGGCAAGGTGAGGATCAGCCCGACCGCCAGCACCCCGACCACCAGCTCGACCAGCCACCGCAGCGACCCGCTGCCGGAGGAGTGGCTGTCCTTCTGGAACGGGTCCTGCTCCTCCTTGGGCTGCTTCGGCTGGGTGGCGCCCGGCGTGGACGGCTCGGCGGCGCCGGTCGTCGTCGTGGTGGTGGCCAGCACCGGGTTGGCCCCGGGGTTGTAGGTGCCGGTGTAGTTGGTCGGGTTCGGCTCGAAGCGGCCCGGCGTCGGCTCGAAGGCCACCCAGCCCAGCCCGTTGATGTGGACCTCGGGCCAGGCGTGGGCCTCCTTCGTCGTCACGTGGAAGACGTCGAGGGCCGGGTCGTAGGTACCGGGGGTGAACCCCACCGCCACCCGGGCCGGCAGGCCGATGGCCCGGGCCATGGCGGCGTAGGCGCCGGCGAACTGCTCGCAGTAGCCGATCTTCGACCGGAAGAGGAAGTAGCGGAGGTGGTCGTCGGAGTGGCCGGCCGGCGCCGCCTCGTCGTAGGTGTAGTTGTTGCGGAGGAAGTCCTGCAGGGCCAGGGCCTGCTGGTAGGGGCCGGTGGCCTTGGCCGTCTGCTGGCGGGCGAGGTCCCGCACGTCGGCCGGGAAGTCGTCGGGCAGCTCCAGGTAGGGCTGCAGGTCGGGCCCGGGATCGCCGCCGGCCTGGGCCAGGTCGGCCGGGGTGTAGCGGGGGATCTCCGACTGGACCTTGTACACGAGGCCGGCGGCTGACTCCTTCTCGGTCAGCAGCGTCAGCGAGTCGGAGTTCACCCGGGCTCCGTCAAGGTTGATCCGGGCCGGGCGGTAGGCGGCCGGCAGCCAGAACGAGTCCAGGGGGCCGATGCGGAAGTCCTCCACCACTTTGTAGGTGAGGGCGTGGTCCGACGACTCGGTGGGGAGATGGTCCCCGGCGGGCCGGTACGTCCCCCGTGACGACCAGATCCGCCCGTCGAACTCCTCCAGCGCCGTGAGCCGCCAGTAGGCCGGCACCGGGGAGCGGACGGCGAACAGCTCGGTCACCGGCGTCTGGGTCAGCCGAGCCTTCAGGTCGACCAGCGGGCTGACGGTGATGCGGGACGTGTCGCCGCCGCCGCCCGTCCCCCGCAGCTCGACCAGCGGCTGGGCGTTGGCCCCGGGCAGGTTGGGCCCGAGCACCAGCCCGGCCGCCGCCACCAGCAGGGCCACCGGCGCCGCCCCCATGGCCAGCCGGGTCAGGCCCGGCGGGGAGCTGCGGCCGGCGAACCAGGCGCTGGGCAGCCCGGCGGCCTGGCTGGCGGCCACGAACAGCAGGGCGGCCACGGCGAAGACGAAGGTGGTGGGGAGCTGGAAGCCGTCCTTCCCCAGCGCCGCTCCCATCACGTAGAGGACGAAGGGCGGGAGGATGGCGGTGAGGGTGGCGTCGCCCCGGAAGGCCAGCCAGTCGGCCGCCGCGGCGCAGATCCAGGTGCCGCCGACGCTGAGCAGCAGCAGGCCCGGTGTCACCTTCGTCGGAGCCACGGCGTTGCGGAAGGAGTCGAGCCCGGCGCTCCAGGCCCGGCCCAGCGCCGAGAGGGTGCTGGCGGTGGGGAGCCCGTAGAAGGTGGTGTGCCCGGCCACCACGGCGCAGAGCAGGAGGCCCAGGGCCACCACCGAGGCGACCATGGCGAAGGGCGCCGGCCAGCGCCGGGTGGCCAGGCCGATGCCGTGGGCGCCGACCGCCGCCAGCAGGACCGGCAGCACCCAGGAGGCGTCGCCGAAGAGCCGGGCGAAGCCCAGCGTGGCCACCACCGACAAGGTGGCGAGCGTTACGAGCGAGCCGCTGCGCCGCGCTGACACGTGACCACCGCCTGGTTCCAGGCTGGACGGAAGGGACTGTCGGCCGAGACCGGTACGACGACGGCGCCGGGGGCGGCCGGCGCCCCCCCGAGGTCGACGCCGCCGTAGGCCGAGGGCCGGATGGCGACGAGGAGGACGAGCCCCAGCCGGGGCCGGAGCGCCCCCAGGGCGGCCAGATCGGACCGCTCGGCGTTGGCCACCACGGCGGCCAACGGCCCGTCACCGGCCCGGCGCAGGCGCTCCATGACCTGGTCCCACCGGACGTAGGTCTCGACCGAGGCCCCGGCCAGGTACTCCATGATCTGGGGGTAGCGGTCGGTGCCCGAGGAGCGGATGTCGACGCCGCCGGTGGTGATGAACCGCACCTGGCGCCGGCCCCGGCACATGGCCGTGGCCAGCGAGGCGGCGATCTCCACCGCCCGTTCGAACGACTCGCCGTGATGGGTGGACGGGCGGGTGTCGAGGAGGATCGTGGAACGCGACTCCCACGGCATCTCGTCCTGGCGGAGCATGAGCTCGCCGGTGCGGGCGGTGGAACGCCAGTGGACCCGGCGCAGGTCGTCGCCCACCTCGTACTCCCGCAGGCCGAAGAAGTCGAGGCCGACCGGGACCCGCGACGCCTGCATCGAACCCATCCGGGCCTCCCGGCTGGCGGCGCCGGGGAGGGGCAGGACCTCCTCCACCCTGGGGTACACGACGAAGCGGTCCTCCCCGGCCAGGGTGAGGCTGGTCTGGACGACCCCGAAGGCGTCGTGGACCGACAGCGTGAGCGGGCCGATGGTGTAGATGCCCCGCCGGGTGGTGGGAAGACGGTAGGCGGCGTCGGCCGTCTCGCCCGGCGTGAGCGGCGGGACGAGGAAGCGGGCCACCCGCCGGCCGCCGTCGAAGGCGTCGGTGGCGGCCAGCACCGGGCTCGTCTTCGTGCCCAGGTTCATGACCGTGAGGTCGGCCCGGGCGGTCTCGCCCGCCTCGGCCCGGGCCGGGCGCAACACGCGCTCGGCCGAGATCCGCAGCCGGTGGCTGCGGGCCCGGACGAAGGCCACCACCACGACCAGGAAGGCGGCGGCGGCCAGCATGGCCAGCTCCTCCACGCCCAGCACCCGGGCGCCGACCAGCAGGGCGGCGGCCGCCCCGCACAGGGACCAGCCCCGGTTGGTGAGCGACGGGCGGAGGCGCACCCGGCTTAGTTCCCGGCTCCGGCCCGGACGCTCGGCACCGGCACGCGGCCGAGCACCGACTCCAGCACCTCGGCGGGAGTGGCCCCCCGCAGTTGCGCTTCGGGGGAGAGGATCAGGCGGTGTTCGAGCACGCTCCCGGCCAGCAGCTTGAGGTCGTCGGGAATCACATAGTCGCGCCCCGATGAGGCGGCATAGGCGCGGGACGCCCGCTGCAGGGCCAGTGCTCCCCGGGGGCTCACGCCGAGCACGAGGTCGCGCTCGTGGCGGGTCGCCTCGACCACGTCGATGATGTAGCCCTTGAGGCTCGGCGCCACGTAGATGCTGGTGACGGCGTCGGACATGTGGACGATGTCGGCGGCGGTGAGTATCGGCGCCAGGTCGTCGACCGGTTCGCCG
>DASYFF010000134.1:0-1687 GCA_036498605.1 Acidimicrobiia bacterium
CCCGCGGTTGAATGAATCAACAGCCCCAACCGCCCCAGAGAGCTCTTTCCTTCTAACCGCGCCACAAGATCATCAGGAAGAGTCACGACCTCGAGGGTGCTGCCGAGGACGAACTCGCCGGGGTGGAGGATGAAGGCGCCACCCTCGGCGACCTCGACCAGCTCGGTGAGATCCTCGTGCGACTGCTTCGGGTCGATGTAGGGCGTGGTGTCGTTGCGGAAAACCCGGAAGTAGCGGTCGACCCGGAGGTCGACCGACGACGGCTGGATGTGGCGGTCGTCGAGCGGGTCGATGACGATCCGCCCGTCGGCCAGTTCCTTCCGGATGGAGACATCGGAGAGGATCACGGCGGCGAGATTAGGCGGGCGGCGGCGGGACGTCACAGCCGCTGTCGCAGCACCGGCCCGGCTGGCGGGAGACCCGGCGGCGGATCGATGGGAGCCCGCCAACCTGGGGGCCGGCCCCCTCGCCGGCCACGCCCCGGTCGAGGAGGCGCTCGACGAGGTCGACCTTGTCGCCGACGGGGTAGTTCCGCCAGATCTCCCGCTTCATGGCCTCGGGGGAGCCGCCGCCGTGGAGGGAGATCACCGAGTACCAGCTGCCGGTGTAGGAGGCGGTCAGGTCCTCGACCAGGCGGGCCACCTCGAGGCGGGCGGCGGCGGGGATGTCGGCCCGCCCGCCCAGCACCGCCTCCAGGGAGGCGGCGGTCTCGGGGTTGTGGTCCTCGTCGGGGCCGGGCAGGGAGACGACGAGGCCGCCGGAGACGTAGTGGGCCAGGCGGTGCATGTCGTAGATCTTGGTGGCCAGCAGCAGCTTGCCGATGTTGGCGAAGACCGGGTCGGGCATGACGCCGCCGCCTCCGTCCTCCACGCCGTAGACCGAGGCCGCCACGCCGCAGGCGAAGAAGCTCTCGACCACCGTGATGAGCTCGACCATCGCGTCGCGGATGTGGCCGTGACGGTCGGGGTCGAGGCCGTTGGCCTCCACCATGAGGGCGGCGGCCCCGATCAGCAGGTCGCCGAAGCCGGCCCGGGCGCCGATGCACGAGTGACGGTGGTGGGTGGCGTAGGTGATGGTGGCCATCCCGGCCTCGGCGTGCTCGCCGGCCAGGAACACCCGGTCGTGGGGCACGAACACGTCGTCGAAGACCACGACCCCGGTCGACTGGCCGTACCGGCCGGAGAAGGTGGCCGCCTTCTCCCCGGGGCGGCCGGCGGGGCGGGCGATGATCGTGACGCCCGGGGCGTCGACGGGAACGGCGCAGCAGACGGCGAAGTCGGCGTCGTCGGCGGTCATCGTCCGGCAGGGCATGACCAGGAACTCGTGCACGTAGGGCGCCCCGGTGACGATGGCCTTGGTTCCCCGGATGACGATGCCGTCGGGACGACGCTCGGTGATGTGGACGTAGACGTCGGGGTTGGCCTGGGCGCCCGGCCGCCGGGAGCGGTCGCCCTTGGCGTCGGTCATGCAGATGCCGAGGGTCAGGTCGTGGTCCTGGACGTGGTGGACGTAGTCGAGGAGGCGCTCGTGGCGGGTGGCGGCCGTCCCGGGGTGCTCGGCGTCGGCCACGGCGGTGGCGGCGGCCAGGGCGTTGAGCCCGTCGTGGGTCAGGTAGCGCTGGGCGCAACCCGACTCCCGGCACACCAGCCGCACCGCTTCCAGCTTCTGGAGCAGGTCGGTGGTGGTC
>DASYFF010000135.1:0-5783 GCA_036498605.1 Acidimicrobiia bacterium
GACCGGCGTGGCCAACCTCTACGAGATCGCCACCCACCTGCGGGGGGAGGCGGGGGACCGCCAGATCGAGGGCGCCCGGGTCGGCCTGGCCCACGTGATCGGGCTGGGTTCGGCCTGTGCCATCCACATCCTCGAACGGGCTGCCGCCTGAGATGTAAACTTAGCAATTCCTAAACATGTGAACATCGGGAGACGGTCATGGCGAACCCGGCGGAGAAGGATCCTTTCCCCGGCGAGAACGGGCGCCGCCGGCGCCTGTCGGCCGCCGAGCGCCGGGCGCAGATCGTCGAGGCGGCCCAGGCGGTGTTCCTCGAGCAGGGCCTGACCGGCGCCCGGACCCGCGACATCACCGAGCGGGCCGGGATCACCGAGCCCTTCTTCTACCGGTTTTTCGCCTCCAAGGAGGAGATCTACGACGAGGCCGTCCTCCGCCCGCTCCACGAGCTGATCGTCGGGCTCAAAGAGCGGGCGGAGCGCCTCGCTGTCGAGCCCGACGGGCAGGGGCGGCAGGGCCTCGAAGAGGTCAACGCCGTCCTGCTGGAGTTCATGCAGCAGGCCGCGCCGTTCCTGGCCGTCGTCCTCTTCGCCGAGCTGCGCAAGGGGAAGGCCTTCTACCAGGGCGAGATCTACCGCCAGCTGCGGGACTGCATCGTCAATCTGCTCAACCAGCTGTCGGCCGGGAAGATGGCCGCCTTCGATCCCGACATCGTCTTCGACACGATGTTCGGGCTCCACCTCGGCGTGGCCATCGACCACATGCTGCGGGGCCGGACGCTCGACGTGGCCCAGACGGCCCGCGACGTCACGGCCATCCACGCCTTCGGTGTGAGCGGCTAGGAGGCCGGCTTCTTGGCCGGGGTCCGCCGGGCCCGCTTGGCCGGAGCCTTCGCCGGCTTGTCGCCGGCCGCCGCCGGGAACTCCCGGATGCCGACGGCGTACATGGCGGTGAGCTGTTCGGCGGTGTGGTCGATGTCGATCGGCAGGTCGCGCAGCATGTGGTCCAGCGCCACACCGAAGTGCACGCCGAACATGCAGTTGAACACGACGTCGGGGTCGAACTTGGCCATGCGTCCGCCGGAGAGGGCGTTGACGACGTCGACGATCGAGTCCCGCAGGCGGGGGTAGAGCACCTCCTGGTAGAAGCTCTTCCCTTTCGCGACCTCGGAGAACAGCGCCACCGACAGGAACGGCACCGTCTTCTCCATGAACTCGAGGATCATGGCGTTGACGGCCTGGAGCTGTTCCCGGCTGAACGGGCCGGCGTTGACGGTCATCGCCGCCGCCTTCTCCTTGAGGGCGCCGACGAGTTCGTCGAGGGGCTGGAGCACCGCTTCTTCGTAGATGTGCTCCTTGGAGGAGAAGAAGCGGTAGAAGAACGGCTCGGTGATCCCCGCCCGTTCGGCGATGTCCTTGATCCGGGTGGCGATCAGGCCCTGCTCGAGGAACACCTCCCGGGCGGCCTCGATGATCTGGGCCCGCCGGTCCTCGGCCGACAGACGTTGCCGGCGGGGCGCCGGCTCGAGCCCGAACGGCTTCTTTTCGCTGCTGCTGCGGGGCATGGATCGGGGGCCTCCGTTAGGAACTTGCTTTACATAGTACCCAAGGCCCCGATCGGTCATGGCTATGCCACCTGGCCCATGTAGCGGGCGAACACCTCGTGCGAGGTGCACTGGGCCGGCTCCCCGACGAAGGCCACCCGGCCCTTGTGCAGGATGTAGACGTAGTCGGCCACCGCCAGCGCCCGGTCCACGTACTGCTCGACGATCAGCAGCGAACGGCCCTGGCCCCGCAGCAGGTCGATGGCCGAGAAGATCTCGTCGACGACGATCGGGGCCAGGCCCACCGACAGCTCATCGGCCAGTACGACCCTGGCCTCGGTGACCAGTGCCCGGGCCACCGCCACCATCTGCTGCTGCCCGCCGCTCAGCGTTCCGGCGATCTGGCCCAGGCGTTCACCGAGGAGGGGGAACGCCCCGGTGGCCACCTCGATGGCCCGGTTGACATCACGGCCGTCGACCTGCATGGCGAGGTTCTGGCGCACGGTCAGCTGCCGGAAGATCCCCCGACCTTCGGGGATGAGGCACATCCCCCGCCGGACCCGTTCGTGCACCGATCGGTCGGTCACCGTCTCCCCGTCGAGCGTGACGTCGCCGCCCCACACCTTGACCAGACCCATCGCCGTCCGCAGCAGGGTCGTCTTCCCCGCGCCGTTGGCCCCGAGGAGGGCCACCGCCCGGCCGGGCGGGACGACGAGGTCCACCCCGTGCAGGACCGGGGTGGTGCCGTAGCCGGCCCGCAGGCCGGACAGACGCAGGGTCATGCGACGACCTCCCTGACGAGGCGGGCCTGCCGCTCGGCCAGGCGCCGGTCTTCGCTGCGCCATTCGGACCCCTGGGTCAGCCGGGCGAAGTCCGGCAGGCGGATCAGACCCACGATCCCGTTGGGGGAGCGGGCGAGGAGGATGGCGGAGATCCCGAACACGACCGGCTGCCACTGGCTGACGGCGGCCGAGGTGAACACCGCCGGCACCGCGATCAGCAGGACGGCGGCCACGATCGACCCGGCGAAACCCCGGGAGCCGGCCACGACCAGAACCGTCACCCACACGAGGGACTGGAAGAAGTCGAAGCTCGTCGGGGTCACGACCCGGACGAGCGAGCCGAGCAGCCCGCCGGCCAGGGCGGCGAAGAAGGCCGAGAGGCAGAACACCATCACCCGGCTGGCGGTGGGGTTGATCCCGACGCTCTGCACCGCCGGCGGCGAATCGGCCACCGCCGCCAGCACCCGGCCCAGCCGGGTCGAGCGGACGGTCTCGATGAGGACGAGGCTCAGCGCCACGACGCCGAGGACGAAGTAGAAGAAGGCGCGGTCGCCACCGAGGATCTCCGGCCGGGGGATCACGCCGACGGCGTCGCGGCCGAAGGCCAGCCCCATGTTGAACAGCAGGTACTGGGCCAGCACTCCGAACCCGAACGTGGCCAGGGCCAGGAACAGCCCCGACAGCCGGATGGCGGGAATGGCCAGCGCCGCCCCGACCGGCACCATCGTGAGCGCCGCCAGCAGCAGCGCCAGCGGGTACGGGACGCCGGCCGACAGCAGATGGGACAGCGTCGTGGCCCCGAAGACGACGAACACCGCGTGGCACAGCGACAGCTGCCGGGACAGCCCCACCAGCAACCCGAGGCTGGCGAAGACCAGCACGTAGGCGGCGGTCGTCGTGGCCGTCAGCAGCCGGGAGCCCGACAGCGCGACGGGCAACAGGGCGGCGGCGGCGATGACGGCGCCGAGACGGCCGTACTGGGCGCCCCGCCGGCCGCGAGCCCCGGGCCGGTCGACCAGGCGGCGGACGTCGGTACGCTCCGTGACCTCGACGAAGGCGGACTTCGGGCTCCCGACCAGCACGCCGAACAGCACGATGAACGGCAGGGCGGTGGGCAGGCCGATGAGCGACCGGTAGTTGGCCACGTACTTCGTCGACAGGGCGGCGACGACGGCGATGCCGTAGGCACCGAGGTTGGTGAGCGGGAGGCTCCGGAGCCGGCCGACGACCACCGCGCCGAAGGCCTGGACCACGAGGAGGGTGAGCAACACGGCGTCGAGGCCGACGACCGGGGCCATGAGGATCCCGGACAGGGCGGCGAAGACGGTGCCGAGCACCCAGCTCATGGTGGTGATGGCCCTGGAGTCGGACCCGACGAGCTCGGTCAGCTCGGGATCGCCGACGACGGCCTTCGTCTTCAGCCCGAGATGGGTGCGGGAGAAGAAGTGGGCCAGGGCCAGGCCGGCGGCTACGGCGATGCCGACCACGTACGCCTGGTCCCACCCGACGTTGACGCCGGCGAGCCGGAACGTCGAGGTGGGGAAGAGCGGCGCCAGCTTGCGGGTCTCGGCGCCGTAGACGGCGATCACCCCACCCTGGATGGCGACGAGGAGGCTGAGGGAGACGACGACGTAGGTGGCGGTCGTCGCCCCGGCCAGCCGCGTCAACAGCACGCGGTCGATGAGGACGCCGAGGACGGGAGCGACGACGAGGAGGGCCACGGCCAGGGCCAGCGGCGTCGGCCACCCGGCGTCGACCCGGAGGGAATAGAAGAGGTAGGTCACGAGCATGCCGACCGCGCCGTGGGCGAAGTTGAACACCCCCGACGTGGTGTAGGTCAGGACGAGTCCCATGGCCGCCAGGGCGTAGATCGCCCCGGTGGTGACGCCGATGACCAGGAAGGGGAGGAAGGCCCTCATCCGGCGGCGCAGATCTCGCAGGGCTGGAGCGTCGACGCCGCCCGGCGGCGGTCAGTCGGCGTGACGGAGAGGCCGGCGGTGGCGGGGCAGCCGTCACGGTGGTAGCGGGTGAGCCCGGGGGCGACGAGGACGACGTCGCCCGTTCCGCACGGCACGGCGACCGCCGGGGCGGGCGGTCCGCCGGTCAGGAACGGTGAAAGCAGGCGGGCCTGGCGCCGGCCGAGCCGGCGGCGGAGCGAAACGGCGGGAGCGCAGAACCCGGCGATGAGCAGGACCCCGGCGACGGCGGCCAGGGCGAATCCGGTGAAGGCCGACGACACGGTGCCGGCGTGGGCGGCGCGCCACCAGCCGAGGCCGAACAGGGCGAGGCCCATCAGAACGGCGACGGCGAGCACCGCCGAACCCCGCTGGCTTCCCACCCGCTCCCGGGGCTCGTTGTTGCGGCCGGTGCCCGCCGGTTCCTCCGGAGCGCCGCCCGCCGATTGCAACGTCGCGCCGCCGGCCGGTTCCGACGGAGCGCCGCCGGCGGGGGGATCCTCGGGCAGCACCAGCAGCGGCCCGTCCGATCCCATCGCCGCGGCCTGGTGCAGGGCGGCCTCGATCCGGTCGAGCTTGTGCCACTCGTCGCGCAGGTCACCGGTGATCCGCAGCCGCAGGCCGACGGCCAGCAGGCAGAGCCCCGCCACGCCCCCGGAAGCCAGGTAGGACAGCTGGTCGGCCACGAACGGCGTATGCGACACCGACCGGTAGGTGAGCAGCAGGACCACGGCCGCGGCGGCCAGGAAGACCCCCTCGGCGGCGCGGTCCCACCGCAGTCGCAGCCACAGCAGGGCCGCCCGGCTCTTCGACCCTGACCCGTCCCGGGCGGGGGTGGGGCTCATCGTGCGGTCTCCTCAACGGGTTGCGACGGGACCGACCCGGCGGCGCAGCGGGCGAGGATGGCCTCCTCGACGGCGGCGAGGCGGTCCTGTTCCGATTGGCTCTCGGCCGACAGCAGCCAGGTGATGCCGACGGCGAGGAGGGCGAGGCCTCCGAGGGCCCCCGAGGCGATGTAGGGCACCTGGCCGGGAAGGACCTCGGCCCGGCGGAGGCCGGCGAGCCCACCGACCAACAGGGCCACGCCGGCGACGCAGGCGGCCAGGGCGGCCAGCCGGAACCGGGCCCGCCCGCTCATGAGGCCAGCCACCGCTTCATCCCGCCCCGGAACCAGGCGAAGGCCCCGACGAGCGCGGCGAGGGCCGCGACCAGGAAGGCGGCGTAGGCGGCGCTGATGCCGGTGACCCTGGTGGCCCGTATGACGACCCCGGGGCGGGGGGCGCCGAGCGGTGATGCCGCGGCCGGAGGCGGAGCGGCGGCGAGCGTGTCGGTCCCCGCCGGGACGGACGCGGCCGGGGAGGGGGTGCCGCCGGAGAAGCCGAACGCGGGGGACGGGGCGAATGCCGCGGTGGGGGTTTCGGTTACCCCGAGCGCCGTCGGCGCGGTGGCCGTCGCCGGTTGGGCTGGCGGTGCGGCCGCCCCGGTGGTCGGTGCCGGGAGCGGCGCCT
>DASYFF010000136.1:0-1840 GCA_036498605.1 Acidimicrobiia bacterium
GCCGTCGAGGTCGGCCCAGGGGACGGGGAACGACACCGGGGTACCGGGCCGCACCCGGGGGCTGTAGGCGGCGACCACCGTCGCCCCGCCGGCCCGGGTGGCATCGAGGAACACCCGTCCGCCCCGGTCCTCCTTGATGAAGGCCGTGGTGGCCAGGGCCGGATCGAGGCGTTCGGCCCGGGCGGCCAGCGCCCGGGAGGCGACGGCGGCGTCCTCCACGGTGGCGCCGTCGAGGGGGACGAAGACGTGCACCCCCTTGGCGCCGCTGGTCTTCACCGCTCCCTCCAGGCCGGCGTCGGCCAGGGCCCGGCCGACGAGCTGGGCGGCCCGCACGGCCAGGGTGAAGCCGTCGCCCTCGGGTGGGTCGAGGTCGAGGACGAGGTGGGTCGGCCGGTCCCAGTCCGGAGCCCGCATCAGCGCCGGGTGGTACTCCACCGCCCGCTGGTTGGCGAACCACAGCAACGTCCGCCGGTCGTTGCAGAGGGCGTAGGCCACCTCCCGCTTCGAGGTCTCGGCCCACAGCGTCACCGTTTCCACCCACTCCGGCGTGTACTTCGGCACGTTCTTCTGCATGAACGGCGCCTGCCCCGGCCGGGCCCGCACCACCGTCAGCGGTCGGTCCGTCAGCGCCCCGACGATGGGGTCGGCGACGGCGTCGAGGTAGTCGACAAGGTCGCGTTTGGTGGCCTCCGCCCCGTCGAAGAGCGGCTGGTCGAGGTTGGTGAGCGGGACTCCGTCCCGCTCCTCCTTGGGTGCCATCCCGGCCAGACTAGGAATGCTGCTGTGGCGGCAGAAACCGGTTGGGGTCGGGGGGATAGAAGCGGACCAGCGTCGCCTGGGCCACGAACAGCGCCTTCGTGATCGGCGTAGTGACGCAGTCGCCCTCGTAGGGCGGCGACATCTGGAAGGCGCCCGTCAGGCTGGGCGTGGTGAAGGTGCCGGCCGCCCCGACCAGCGTGTAGCTCTGCGGTTCGACGAGGTGGATGTCGTCGCCGGTGGTCGGGAAGCGGTAGTCGACGGTGCCCGTGCCGGAGTGGTGCAGGCAGGGGCTCCCGCCCCACAGGGCGGTGTAGGAGCCCGATCCGGCGAACGTCCCGGGGCCGTTGAAGCGCCGGTAGCCGTTGTAGAGGCCCTGGCAGCTGATGATGCCCTCCAGGTTCCACCGGCCCCCGCCGGCGGCGACCGACGAGCGGGAGAAGGCCATCGTGCCGGTGATCGTGCAGGCGCCTCCGCCGGTGGCCCGGGCGGCTGGAACGAACCCCGCCAGCAGCGGGATCACCAGCCCGAGCACCAACCCGACGGATCGCCTCACCAGGCGACCAGCTTAGGGGCAGGTGCTGGGGACGTCGACGCCGGCGAAGCGGGAGGCCAGGTAGCTCACGGCCAGCGGGGCGCCGGTCACGGCCAGGCTCGAGTGCTCGCTGGCGGCGTCGGAGTACAGCGTCACGTGCCCGCCGCCCCGGCACCAGTCGGCCTGGAGCGTCTGGACCGACGGGTAGGGGATCAGCTCGTCGAACAGCGAGTGGTAGAGGAAGACGGGCGCCTTCGGCGTGACCCGGCCGAGGTGGTTGTCCTCCAGCACCTTGACCGCCACCGGCTCGGCCAGCGGGTCCTGTGAGTTGGTGAACTCGTTGAGGTGGCGGAAGGGGAAGCGGCTCACGGCATCACCGATGCACATGTCGCCGATCTCCTTGATCATCGCCCGGCCCCGGTCGTTGAGGAGCGACAGCATCTCGGGGTAGGCCCGGGTGAGGCCGGTGGAGGCCAGCAGCACGAGGCCGGAGGCGATGGTGCCGTCGATCTTGCGGGCGGCGGCGCCCATGTCGGACGGGGTGCCGCC
>DASYFF010000137.1:0-13688 GCA_036498605.1 Acidimicrobiia bacterium
TCTGGTCCCGGTCGTCGCCGTGCGGCCGGGTCTCGAGCCGCCAGTAGCGCCGCTCGTGCAGTCCCCGGGAGTCAACGGTCACCACCGTGCCCGGCTCGATCTCCCGCATCCCCTTCCACACGGCGCTCCGGGGGGTCTTGACGACGGCGAACATCTCCCGCAGCCCGTCGCCGTCCACCGCCCGATCGGCCAGCGGGTTGGCGAGAATGGCCTTCGGCTCCGAGCCGAAGAGCACCCCGTCGGCGGTGGGGTAGGCATAGAGCGGCTTGATCCCCATCCGGTCCCGGATCAGCACCAGGCGGCGGGCCCGGCCGTCCCAGATGGCGAAGGCGTACATGCCGTTGAGGCGCTCGGCCACCGCGTCGCCCCAGTGCAGGTAGCCGCGCAGGACGACCTCGGTATCGCTGGCCGTCTCGAATCTGGCCCCGGCCCGCCGCAGCTCGTCCCGGAGCTCGGTGAAGTTGTAGACCTCACCGCTGTAGGTCAGCACGACCTCCCCTTCCGGCAGGCGCACCGACATCGGCTGCGCCCCGCCGACCAGATCGATGATGGCCAGACGCCGGTGGCCCAGCGCCGCCGGCCCGTCGACCCATGTGCCGCCGGCGTCGGGCCCCCGGCACGCCATCGTCGCCGTCATGGCGTCGACCACGTCCCGCCGGAAGGTCAGGTCACGGTCGAACGAGATCCAGCCCGCAATGCCGCACACGTCGCAACCTCCCGCTGCTCAGCCCGGAAACCCTGTGCTTCCCATGCTGAGGCCGGGGCCGGCGACGAAGAACTGTCCGCCGGCGCGGTCGCGACGGCCCGGGCAGGCAGTGGCATCGGGCGGCGTCCGGGGTGACGTTGAAGGCCCAGAGAAACGACATCACCGGAGGCTTGCATGCGTCGCAGGATCACACCCCATCTTCTCCGCAACACCATCGGCTACCTCGGCGTCTTCCTCGCCCTGGGCATCATGCTGGCGGGAACGTCCTCCGCCGCGGACCGCCGCGTCCCCGCCCCGGGCCATTCCGAGGTGCCCCCGGAGCCGGCCGACCCGCCGGACCAGCCCGGTCCCATCGCGGACCAGCCCGGTCCCATCACCGGCGACGGGGCGAGCACCATCGGCGCCCGGGCCCGCAGCTCATCCCCCGTGCAGGCCAAGCACGGCGCCTCGACCGACGTCACACTCACCGGCGGCTCCTGGACGCAGCCGGCAGGAGAGCTCGAGCTCCTGGCGGGGACGATGGTGGTCAAGACGCCGGCCAACTGCACCGGTGCGTTCGGGAACGTCCTCACGCTCTCGGTGGACGGACAGACCACGACGTTCGCCGCTGCGGCCACGGCGCTCGGCTCCGGGGCCACCACCATCACCATGCCGTTCGCCATCGGCACGCTCGCCGAGCCCGGTCAGGACGTGCCCCACACCCTGACCGCGAAGTTTGCCAACTCCTGCACCAAGGCGGGCGAGGACTTCACCGTCCAGGCCGTGCAGGTCGACGTGCTCAAGTTCCACTAAACCGACGGCGCTTCCCCGGGCCCCGGATCGGGGCCCGGGGGACACCGTTACGAGGCCACTTCGGGCGCGACGACCGAGACGCCGGCGGCATGGGCCAGGGCGATGGCTTCGGTGCGGGATCCCACCTCCAGCTTGGCGAGGATGTTGGAGACGTGGAACTTGACGGTCCGCTCGCTGATGTACAGCCGGTCGGCGATCTCGCGGTTGCGCAAGCCGCCGATCATGAGTTCCAGCACCTCGCGCTCCCGGTCGCGCAGGTCGGCCAGGCGCCGAACGGTGGCCGTCTCGGGAGCGGGCGCGAAGTCATGCAACGGGAGCCCGCAGTTGATCGTGGTGCCCCACTGCGGATGGCTGTCGAGGTCGACCCGCCCCCGCAGCTCCGCCACCACCCGCCGGATCTCGGTCAGCCGGCCGTCGGCCGACGTCAGGCCGTTGTGGGCGACGTTGACGATCAGCGCCTCGTCGGTCAGCCGCCACCGCAGCCGCAACCTGTCGGCTCCGGCGCCCTCGATGGCATTGAGGGCGGCGGCCCGGGTCACGAGGCGCGCCGCGTGGACGACGGCATAGGGCAACCGGACGCCATCCTCGGCGTCGAGGTTCGCCGCCAGCTGGATCTCGGCGGCGCGCAGGGCCGGACGAAGTTCCTCCTCGTGCTCGGCAAAGGCGGCCGCCAGGGGAACGGAGCCCGTGGTGTCGACGTCGGACTCCGTCTGCAGCTCGACCAGCGCCCGTGACGCGATGTCGATGGCCCGGACCACGCCCGGCGGCGCCGTCTGCCCACCTCCCACTTCGGTGGCGGCCCGCAACGTATGCAACAGCGATGACAGGGTCGTGGCGTGCCGGCTCCGCAGCTCGAGCCGGATGCGCTCCCGCTCCTGGCTCAGAGCCCGGGAGAAGGCCAGCGACCCGGGGGGCGGCGGGTTGTCGACCGCCCGGCGACGAAGCGCGACGCACATGGCCGTCAGCATGGCCGCCTGCTCCTGACGGGGCGTGACGCTCAACCGCCCGGGCTCCGCCACGATGAGGGCCACGCCGAACTCCGCCGTCTTGGCGGTCCAGCCCAGGGTGTGTAGATCGAAGAGGACGGCGGGCAGCTCCAGTCTGGTGACGCCGCTCTCCACCGGCACCTGGGGACCGACCATCTTCAGCCACTCCAGGCCGGCCAGCCGCCGGCGCACTCCGTTGGGCGCGGCGATCTGGACCGGGAAGGTCGGTGATCCCGGAGTGACGAGCACCAGCGCGGTGTGGGGCAGCACGTGCCACAGGACCTTACGGGCCTGCTCGGCGACCGTGTCGGACGACGCCGTCACGAGTTCGGCCACACCTACCGGATCGAGGTCCAGGCTGGCGTGCGGAGCGGGCTGGAGGTTCGGCTCCGACCACGGGCCGGAGAGAACTTCATATGGCGGCTTGGCATCCATCATCGGCTCCTGGGAGAGGGTGCGACATGGCACACGCTGGGGGGGTCGGGGACGGTGGTGGCCACCCCCTCGCGGCGCAGCCCGTCCTTTGCTGTCTGGGAATCGCGATACACCGACTGCTCCAGCTCAGCCGGCGCCAGATGGCCGGCCAGCTGGCGGCGGAAAAAGGCGCTGCTGGAGTGCCGGGTCGAGGAGAGGAAGAAGCACTCCTGGTTGTGGGCCACCATGGCCGAGAAGACCGCCGCCGCGGCCGGAGCGAGGGTGAAGTTGTCGTAGTTGACGATCACGTGCACCCGACGACCCAACCTCGCAAACCGATGCTCCAGAAAGTCCTCCAGGGCCACGACATCGGCGTCGCTGTCGAGGGTGAGGCCCTCGAAGTTGACGTAGACGATGTTCTCGCGGGGGTCGTAGCGAAAGCGGTCCCGCAGTTTCAGGGGCGACGCTCGCCGGAGTTCCATGAGGCCCTCCTGGAAGATCCGGGGGTCCATCTGGGCCAGGGAGGGCGCGACGGCCGGGCGGAACGCCATCTGCTCGAGCACGTCACGCTCCAGGTCGAGGCCCGGCGCGATCTCGATCAACTCCAGGCCGGAGTCGGCGAGGCGGAACACGGCCCGCTCGGTGATGTAGTGGACGCTCTGACCCTCGGCCCGGGCGTAGGGCCCGCTGAACGTCACCTGCCCCACGCGTTCGACGAACTTCATGGCCTGCGCCTCGGCCACGATGCGCAGCCGACCGTTGTCGACCGCGACCTCGGCGCCCCGGCCCAGCGTGCCGAGGAAGAACAGCGAGCCGGCGTTCTGGCTGATGTTGATGAACCCACCGGCCCCGGCGATGCGGTCCCCGAACCGGCTGACGTTGACGTTGCCCTCGGCGTCGACCTCCGCCGCGCCGAGGAACGCCTGGTCGAGACCGCCGCCGTCGTAGAAGTCGAACTGGTAGGGCTGGTCGATCACCGCCTGGGCGTTGGCCACGGCGCCGAAGCTGAGGCCGCTGGCCGGGATCCCGCCGATCCCGCCCGGTTCCACGGTCAGGGTGATGGAGTCGAGGATGCCCTCCTCCTGGGCCACCGAGGCGATTCCCTCCGGAATCCCGATGCCGAGGTTGACGATCGAGTTCATCCGCAGGGCCATCGCCGCCCGCCGGGCCATCACCTTGCGGGCGTCGAGCGGGAGCGGCGACAGCTCGCCGGCCGGCACGGTGACCTCACCGCTGTAGGCCGGGTTGTAGTGCTCGGCAAAGGTCTGCGGATGATGCGGGGCGGTGGCGACCACCACCGCGTCGACGAGCATCCCGGGCAGCACCACCTCCTGCGGGCGGCACTGATGCCGGGCTGTCACCCGCTCCACCTGGGCGATGACGACGCCATGGGAGTTCCTGGCCGCCTGGGCCATCGCCAGGATCTCGAGCGTCAGCGCCTCCCGCTCCATGGTGATGTTCCCCTCCGGGTCGGCGGTCGTCCCCCGGACGAGCACCACGTCGATCGGAAAGGTCGGGTAGAAGAGGAACTCCTCGCCCTCCAGGGTGATCCGCTTGACGACGTCGTCGACCGCCCGGGCGTTGACCCGGCCGCCTTCCAGGCGGGGATCGACGAACGTGTGCAGACCGACCTTCGTCACGAGCCCGGGCCGGCCGGCGGCGATCTCCCGGAAGAGGTGGGAGATCACCCCCTGGGGCAGGCAGTAGCCCTCCAGCTGCTCGGCGCGGGCCATCGCCCCCAGTTTGGGCACGAGGCCCCAGTGACCACCGATGACCCGGCCCACCATGCCTTCGTGGGCGAAATGGTTGAGGCCACGATCGCCGCCGTCCCCCTGACCGGCGGCGTAGACCAGGGTGAGGTCGCGGGGGGAGCCGCGGTCGAGGAAACGCTCCTCGAGCGCCACGGCCAAGGCCTCGGGAAAGCCGATCCCGACGAAGCCGCTGGTGGCGACGGTGTCGCCATCGACGATGATCCGCACGGCTTCCGCGGCAGACATGATCTTGTGGCGTTGCATGGCAGCCTCACCCTTCTCCGTGCAAATGGGCGCAGGGCCGAGGGCGGTCGCGGCCACCCTCGGCCCTGCGCGGTCTGCAGGCCTGCGGCTACCGGGGAGGGCTCGGTCGGCAGCTCAGGCCGCAGTGACGACATCAGGATGCGCCGGACGGGGGTGGTCCAACATCACGCGACCGTGTAGTTCGCCCTTGTTGTGTAAGGAAAGCGAGAACTTCGAGGCGGTTCTTTTGTCAGACGGAGTTGCCCCTTGTCGGCGGTTCCCGCCCTCACTTGAATCAGGCCATGGAGGGAAACGACGGCGCGTCCGAGGAGCGCCTCCCGGTACGGGAGGAGATCGTCGTGTCCTGGTTCCGTTCGGCCCGTTCGGGGGTCCGGTTCGATCGGCTGCACGTGCCCTACGACGCGGACGTCGACGGCGAGGGCCGGCTGGCGTGGGCGGCCGGCCCCGTACTCCAGGGACTCGCCGAGGACCTCGCCGAAACGCACAACGCCGTGGTGTTGACCGATCAGCGCAGCCATGTCCTGGCCCGCCACGTCCCCGACCGGGGCCTGCGCACGTGGCTGGACAACATCCAGCTCGCCCCGGGCTTCCGCTACGGCGAAAACGAGGCCGGGACCAACGCCATCGGCACCGCCCTCGCCCTCGGCCGCCCGTTCGTCGTGGAAGGCGGCGAGCACTTCGCCGACATCCTCGCCACCATGGCCTGCGCAGCGGTGCCCGTCACCGACCCCCGCAGCGGCGACCTCCTCGGCGTCATCGACCTCAGCTGCCGGGCGGAGGACGCCAGCCCGCTGATGCTCCCCGTCGCCAAACGGGCGGCCTGGGAGATCGAACAGCGCCTCCTCGGCGACCTCTCCCCCGCCGAGCGCATCCTCCGCGACCACTTCCTCAACGCCCGCCGGCGCACCCGGGGTCTCCTCGTGTCGGTCAGCCAGACCAGCATCCTGGCCAACGGCCCAGCCACCCGGGCCCTCCAACCCGGCGACCACGAACTCCTCTGGGAGTGGGTGGCCCGCGCCGTCGCCACCCACCAGGCCCTGCCCGCCGAAATCCCCCTGACCGGCGGCCCGTGGATCGTCAAGCGCCTCGAGGCCATCGGCAACGGCGGCGTCTTCGTCGGCGCCACCCTCCGCCTCTCCCGGCCGCCCGGACCGGGCCCGACCGGCTCCTCCAACGGCAACAGCTCACAAGGCTCCGCCGACCGGCCACGCTTTGGATGGGCCAGCCTCACCGCCACCGAACTCAGCGTCGCCACGCTCGTCGCCGAAGGCCTCACCAACCGCCAGGTCGCCGCCAAGCTGTACCTCTCCCCCCACACCGTCGGCTTCCACCTGCGTCAGGTCTTCCGCAAGCTCGAGATCTCCTCCCGCGTCGAACTGACCCGACTCGTCGTCGAGAACGAGACGGCCGGACCGACCGCCTGGCCCGGGGTCAGGTGAACAGCGTCCGGATGGCGCCGGCCGAGAGCTGTGACTTGGAGATGAAGCCCACCGCCGGGCTGGCGGCGACCAGATCGGCGAGGTCCTGCTCGGCGTGGATCGAGATGAGGATCAGCCGGGGCGCCGGCGGGCCGAGACCATCGTGCGCATCGTGGAGGCGCCGGACCACGTCGAATCCGTTCTCACGGCCCAGATCGACGTCGACCAGGACGACGTCCGGCCGTAGCTCCTCGGTCTGGCGGAGGGCCTCCTCACCGGTCGAGGCCACCGCCACGACGCGTAAGCCCTCCCGTTCGAGGAGCAGGCGCGCCGACTGCAGGAACCCTGAATTGTCGTCGACGATGAGGCAGCGCAAGGCCATGTGCGCCACATTGACAGGCCGTTGGCCGTCGGTCATCCCGGCTAGCTGGAAAATCGCCCGCTGGGTGGCCGATTCAGCGCCCTCTGCAGCCGCTCACACCGCCGGCTGCAGCACCAGGGTCGCCGGCCCGATGGGCACCGGCACCCCGCCGGGCGGATCCGTCAGGTCCACGGTGGCCGAGTGCAGAAGGCGGCCACCGGGGTGGAGGTTCTGGACCAGGTGGATGAACTCCTGGGCCTGCACCGTGGCCCCCTCCCGTGCCGCCACCGCTACCAGGGGGATGGCCGCCCGGGCGTCGTCGAGGGGTCGGGAGACGACGCCGGGCATGACCCGACCGGCCACCAGGGCCGACGCCGCGAGGCCGACACCCAGCCCGGCGGCCACGGCCAGCGGGAGGAGGTCCGGATCGTCCAACTCCACTGACACTTCGGGGCTGAAGCCCGCCGCCCCGCACAGCTCGATGAACCGGTCGTGGAGGGTCACCGAGGAGCGCCGGGCGACGGAGACGAACTGTTCTCCCTCGAGACTGCGGATCAAAACCGTTTCGTGGCGGGCCAGCCGGTGGTCCGCGGGCAGGACGATGACCATGCGGTCCTCGATCACGAGGGCCGAGGTGAGGCCCCGATCGGTCACCGGCCCGTCGACCAGCGCCACATCCAGCTCACCGCGACGCACGAGGTCGACCAGTTCGCCGGCCCGTCCCGACATGAGGCGGGGCCTGATGGCGGGGCGGAGCCGGCTCCAGTGACGCAGGACCACCGAGAGGATGGGGGCGGCCACGGATACGTGCACACCGATGCCGACGCTGCCCGCTTCTCCGGCTTCCGCCCGGCGGGCGGCCAGCGTCGCCTCGTCGACCTGACGTGACATCCACCGGGCGACGGCCAGGAACGCCTCCCCGGCCGGGGTGAGCCGGACGTGGCGGGCCGAGCGGTCAAAGAGCCGGACTCCGAGCTCGCGCTCGAGACGGCGAACGTGCTGGGAGAGCGCCGGCTGGGCGATGTACATCCGTTCCGCCGCCCGGCCGAAATGCCGTTCCTCCGCTACCGCCATGAAGAACTTGATCTGGCGTAGCTCCATCTCCTCACGACCACTCTCCCCCTTACCTGCTGCTCCGATGAGCTTCGCGCCCGGGGCCCCGCCCGTCATCGAAGCGGGCCGGTATCCGCCTCTACCGGGTACCTGCTAAGCCGGGAAACGGCTCGTGCCGGGAATCTGTCCTCGATCTGTCATCCGGGAATCTTTCGGTGGCGCGTCCCCGGTTCTGCCACGATGGCGCCATGAGCCAGGGGCGGGTGGTTCTCGCCGACGACGATGTCCTGCTCCGCGAAGGCATGGCCAGCCTGCTCGAGCGCTCGGGCTACGAGGTGTTGGGCCAGGCCGGTGATGCCGCCGACCTCACCGCGCTCGTCCGGAAGCACGTCCCGGAGCTCGTCGTCATCGACATCCGGATGCCACCGACGCAGTCGTTCGAAGGCCTGGAGGCGGCCCGACTGATCCGCCAGGAGTTTCCCGATGTCGGCATCCTGGTCCTCTCCGCCCACGTCGAGACCACCCACGCCATGGAGCTGCTGGCCGAGGGGAGCAGGATCGGCTATCTGCTCAAGCGCCGGGTCACCGACGTGGAGGAGTTCCTCGACACGCTGGGGCGGATCGTCCGGGGCGCCTGCGTCATCGATCCCGTTCTCGTCCAGGAACTCGTCAGCGCCCAGCGGGTCGACGACCCCCTCGCCCGGTTGTCAGCCCGGGAGCGCGAGGTACTGGCGCTCATGGCCGAGGGCCGGTCCAACGCCGGGATCGCCCGCCGGCTCGTGGTCAGCGAAGGGACGGTCGAGAAGCACGTCCGGAGCATTCTGGCCAAGCTCGACCTCGAGGAGGCCGACGACGACCACCGCCGCGTCCTCGCCGTGATCAGATTCCTCGACGCCCACTGAAGGCCGGGATGGCCGCCCGGATGGCCGCCGCGATCCGCTGTGGTCCGGGGGCGGCGAAGATCAACGTGTAGTGGTTGGCCCCGTCGAGCATCTCGACCGTGGCGTCGGGGTGGGCGGCGGCGAACCCGTCGACGACCGACTCGGGAAGGACCGGGTCGTCGTCGAACAGACCCCGTTCCGCCCGCAGGAGCCGGATCGGGGCCCGGACCCGGTCCAGGGCGGTGCGGGTCGGCTCGTCGTACATCAGGTCGGTGCAGTCGGCCGCCACGGCTGCGGTGGACACGACGCACCGGATGGTGGGCGGCTCGCCGGTCATGTCATAGCGGGCGTAGGCGTCGACATCGTCGTTCCACTGGTCGAGCAACGCCGGGTGATCCCGCCAGAGGCCGACGTACTCGTCGACCGACTCGAAGGTCATCCTCAGCCGGGCGGTCGTCTGCTCGATCGCGGTCGTGAGGAGCTCCGCCGGGTCGTGCTCCGCCGGGATGGGGACCAGGAGTCCGCCGTCGACCAGCACCAGCGCCGCCACCCGATCGGGGTGGTCGGCCGCCAGGCGGGCCCCGACGTAGGCCCCCATTGAATGGCCGGCGAGAATGACGCGCTCGACCCCGGCGTCGTCGAGTGCGGCGAGGAGGTCGGCCTCGTGGCTGGCGAAGCCGTAGGGCCCGGGAAGGGTGCTATGGCCGCGACCGCGCAGGTCGGGCGCCAGGAGGCAGACGCCGGGGCCGGCGCCGAGCTCCCGGGCCGTGGCCCGGAAGGCCACGTGCGAGGACGTGATGCCGTGGACGGCAAGGACGACGGCGTCCGCCTCCCCCGGCGGCGGGCCGGCCTGGGCCACGCACAGCGCGCCGCCCCGGACCTCGACCTCCCGGAGAGTGTGGAATGGATCGCTCAGGCACGGCTCACCGGACACGTCGAAGCCTTTCTCACCGGGTTCATCTGCCGAACCGATCCTGCCGTATCCGCCGCCGGCGGGGACCGTTCGAAGGCCCAGTGTGGGCTGGCGCTTCGACCACTTCCCGATCGCCGGTCACGGCCCGGGGGCGTCGGACAGGCTGCGGAGACTGCGGCGTACCACCCAGGCGGCCACCCTGTGGATCGGAAGTTCGAACTCCTCGGTCGGCAGCGGTCTGATCACCTCGTCCAGAAAGTCGTCCGTCAGGCCGTCGTCCCATTGCTGGAAGTTGCCGAGGGCCGAAGAGCCGAGGGCATCGGTCAGGATGGCCCAGGCGAGGGCGTGGTCGTCGGTGGCGACGCCGGGGAGGGGCGACAGCACGGAACGGCGCAGCACCGCCGCCCGCCGCCCGCCGTCGGGCCGCCGCCAGCCGAAGTAGGTCGTCTGTGCGGCGCTGGTGAGGTTCATGACTTCGTTGCGCCAGTCGGAGTAGGCCATACCGGGAGCGAGATCGGCCAGCGACACCCTCCGGGCCTCCGTCCACTCCCGCCGGGCAACGGCGGCGATGTCACCGACGTCGCCGCTGTCGACCACGGCGACCCGCCGACCCCGTCCGACCGTCTCGGCGACGGCCGCCTCGGCCAGCGCCCCGAGGGCCTGGCGGCAGACGGGATCCCAGCCGGACTCGTCGGCGACGAGCACCACGGCGGCATCGGCGGCCAGCAGTGGCGCGACGGCGGCCACGGTGTCCAGCCGGTGCACCAGGGGCGCGGCCAGCACCGGCCCGGCCGCGGCGTTCGACTCCTCGGCCGGCGCGGCCGGCAACTGGACGTAGCAGTCCACCGACCCGGGCGCCGGCCCATCCGCCGCGCCGGGGCTGGGGCCTTCCCAGACGCAGACGTCGAACCCCTCGCGCTTGAGCGCCACGGCCACGATCTGGCTGTGGTCGAGGGTGCCGGTCACGAGCGCGGTATTCAATGGTCGACCTCCTGAGGGCGTTGGCACAAGCGGCTATGTGCGCATCCTCAGGCCCGAGCCGACATCACGCGAATGCGTAGTCGCGCCCGCCGGCGACTACTCACTCGCGTGATGTCGGCGGGGCCCACCGGCCGGAATGCTCAGGCAGTCATACGAGCTCCCGACCTCCGAAAGGTATTGGTGATGGGGAATCTGAACTTCGACTTCGCCGGGCGGACGGTGATCGTCACCGGGGCGGCGCAGGGAATCGGCCTCGAGCTGGCCCGTGCCTTCCACCAGGCCCGGGCCGACGTCTTCATGGTCGACTTCGACGGCGAAGTCCTGGCCAAGTCGGCCGCCGAGCTCGGTGCCCGCGGGATCGAGGCCGATGTGAGCTCGACGGCCGACGTGGAGGCGGCGGTGACCACCGTCGTGGCCGAGACCGGGCGGGTCGACGTCCTCGTCAACAACGCCGGCATCCTGCGTGACAACGTCGTGTGGAAGCTGACCGACGAGGACTGGGCCGCCGTACTCGCGGTTCACGCCGGCGGCACCTTCCGTTTCACCCGGGCCTGCGTTCCCCATTTCCGGGCCGAGGCCTACGGCCGGGTGATCAATGTCACCTCCTACACGGGGTTGCGGGGCAACCCGGGCCAGGCGAACTACGCCATGGCCAAGGCCGGAATCATCGGGTTCACCAAGACGGTGGCCAAGGAGCTCGCCCGCTTCGGCGTGACGGTGAACGCCATCTCGCCGAACGCCGAGACCCGGATGGTCGAGTCCATCCCTGCGCCGAAGCGGGCGGAACTCACGGCCGCCATTCCCCTCGGCCGGTTCGCCGCCCCCCGGGAGATGGCCGCCGCCGTGTCCTTCCTGGCCTCCGAAGAAGCCGGCTACATCACCGGCGTCGTGCTGCCGGTCGACGGCGGCATGTCGATCTGACGGCGGGGATCCCGGTGAGCGGCGGATCGCGGCCCTTCACGTTGCGACCGGTAACTCGACCACGACGGTGGTTCCCAATTCCTTCGGACTGGCGATATCGATCGTCCCCCCGAGCGCCTCGATGCGGTCGCGGAGGCCGATGAGCCCTGAACCGAGGCCCGGAGTCGCTCCGCCGACTCCGTCGTCGTCGACCTTGAGGCGGGCTCCTGCCCCCCCCGCCTCGAGGTCGACGCGAACACCCGACGCCCGGGCGTGCTTGGCCACGTTGGTCAGCGCTTCCGACAGGACGTGATAGAGCGCCACCTCCACCCCCTCCGGTAGCCGCCGGTCGAGGGATACGTGCAGCTGGACCGGGACCGGCGACCGGCGGGCCAGGAGCCGGAGCGCGGGCTCCAGGCCCCCCTGGGAGAGGATCGCAGGGTGGATGCCCCGGGCGATCTCCTGCAGGTCGGTCAGGGCCGCGCCCAGTCCGTCGGTCACGTCGGCCATCTGCGCCCGGAGGTCGACCAGCTCGGTGGGCACCGAGGCCGTGGCGCCCCGCAGGTCGAGCGCCAGCGACACCAGCCGCTGCTGCGTGCCGTGGATGTCGCGCTCGATACGGCGGCGGGCATCGTCGCCGGCGGCGATGATCCGGGCCCGGGAGGCGGACTGCTCCTCGACCAGCAGCCGGAGCTCCCGGTCGCTCCCCGCCACCCGGCCGACCATGGCCGCCGCCCGGCGCACCGGCCGGACGATCGTCAAGGTCAGGAAGGCGGTGAAGACTTTCAGTCCCATTCAACCAGCAGCCTCACAGACCGGTCGCCGCCCCCGCACGGAGTCCCCAGCACGAACTCCGGCGTGGCCTTCGGCCTCCCAGGTCAGTATCCGACGTCCATGGCCAGGGGGCCGTAGTACTTCCCGTCGACCGGGTGGTTCGGATCGCCCCTGAACCCCTGGTCGGCCGGCCGGGAGGCGGCGTCGGCCCGCAGCTTGGCGATGATCCGGGCCGGGCTCAGGCCGGCACAGGGCCCGGCGTCGATGCAGCGGGCGACGAGACCGGCGACATGGGGCGAGGCCATCGAGGTGCCCGAGATCGTCTTCGTGCCGCCGTCGTTCCAGGTCGAGGTGATGCAGACACCCGGCGCGGCGATGGTATGGTCGACCTCGGGTCCGCCCGGGGTGGCGAAGTCGGAGAAATCGGCGGCGATGTCATCCCGCCGCCCGTCCTTGCAGGGCGGCGTGGTGGACAGGCCGCCGGGCTTGCCGTCGAAGTCCGACATGGCGGTGACGGTGAAGACCTCGGGATAGGCGGCCGGAGTCGTGCCGGCCAGGTTGGCGCCGTCGTTGCCGGCGGCGGCCACGACGGTCACCCCGGCGGCGGTCACCCGGCAGACGGCGGCGTGGAACGGGTCATCATCGGTCTGACCGCAGTGCCCGTCGTCCGAACCTTCTCCGCCGAGGCTCAGGTTGACGACCTTGATGTCGTCGTTGGCGGCGTTGCGGGCGACCCAGTCGAGGCCGCAGATGACGTGTGACACGCTGCCCGTCCCGGAGGAATCGAAGACCCGCACGGCGTAGAGCGGGGTGCCCGGCGAGACACCGATCACTCCCGGGATCCCCTTGTCGGCGATGACGCCGGCCACGTGGGTGCCGTGCCCGTTGTCGTCGGCCGTGGTGCCGTCGCCGCCGGAGCAGTCGTAGCCGCCCACGACGTTGAGGTCGGGGCGGGTCATGACCCCGGTGTCGAGAATGGCGACCGCCGCCTTCTTGGCCGGGCTCGCCTCCGGGGCGACGGAACCGTCGGCGTTGAGGGCCGGTGCGGCGCCGATCCGGGCGACGCCGGTGGGGACACCCGACGTGGGCGCCGGGGACGGGCCGGTGTCGAGGAGGTGAACGGCCCGGTCGAGAACCGACGCCCCCGCCGCCGGAGAGAACGACGTTCCGCCGGAGGCGAGACACAGAGGGAGGGACAGGGCCAGCAGGTGAGCAAGACGGCGATGCGGCATTACTGATCAGTCCTTTACGTGCGCCTGACTAGGCGGCGGTGATCCGGGAGGCGGGCGAGGCGGCGGAATGGTCCAGCAGGAAGCGGGCGATCTCCCGATCGGCCCGCGGTTCGTCGATGACGTACAGGTGACCGGTTTCGGGCCACAGTCGCAACCGGGCGCCGGGAATTCTCCTGGCCAGCTGGCGAGCATTGGCCGGCGGCACGACGACGTCCTCCTCGCCGTGGACGACGAGCGTGGGGGCGGTGATCTGGCCGAGCCG
>DASYFF010000138.1:0-5438 GCA_036498605.1 Acidimicrobiia bacterium
CTGGGGGACGATCCTCGCCAGCTCGACCCGCCCCGAGCCGCTGCCCGCCGACACGGAGTCCCGGCTTATCGGCTTCGCCGAACTCGTGGCCACCGCCATCTCGGACGCCGTCGCCCGGTCCGAGCTGAACGCCTCGCGAGCCCGGATCGTGGCCGCCGCCGACGGCGCCCGCCGGCGGGTCGAGCGGGATCTCCACGACGGCGCCCAGCAGCGCCTGGCCTCCCTCCTGCTGACGCTGCGGGCCGCAGCGGCCGACGACGCCGCCGGGGCCGACGAGCTGCGGGAAGAGCTGGCCGGCGCAGCCGAAGCCGTCGCCGGCGCGCTCGATGAGCTACGGGAGATAGCGAGGGGCCTCCACCCGGCCGCGCTCTCCCGGGGCGGGCTCGGCCCGGCGTTGCGGGCGCTCTGCCGCGGCTGCGCCGTTCCGGTGGCGCTCGACGTCTCGACGTCTGGGCGGTTGCCCGAGGCGATCGAGGTGGCCGCCTACTACGTCGTGTCCGAGCTGCTGACGAACACCGTCAAGCATGCCCACGCCACGCTCGTCCGCGTCGCCGTCGAGCAGCTCCCGGGGTCGCTCCACTTGTCGGTGCGCGACGACGGCGCCGGAGGGGCGGATCCGGCCCGCGGCTCCGGTCTCGTCGGGCTGCGCGACCGGATCGAGGCGATCGGGGGAACGATCGCGATCGAGAGTCCGCCCGGCGCGGGGACGGCGGTGTTCGCCTCCCTGCCGCTCTTGTGATCGCCGGCGCCTATGCCCGGCGGCGCTCCCAGGCCCTGCGGCCGGCGGCGGTGGCCCAGCCGTTGACCGCGCCCTCGACCAGCGATGTGGCGTACGTGGCCGGAGTGCGGCCCCTGCGCAGCAGGTAGCCCTTCAGCACCCAGCCGTGGCTGAGGAGGATGAGCTGGGCGGCCAGGGCCAGGCAGTCGGTCTCGGGCCGGAGCAGCTCGGCGGCCACCCCCGCCTCGAGCACCGCCGTCAGCCGGTCGACCATCTCCCGCTCGGTCTGCTTGGCGTGGTCGGTGCCGAACTCCGACAGGTGGCCCGACTCCCGGTAGAACAGGTGGGTGACGTCGGTGTGCTTGTCGGCCGTGCCGACCAGGAACGACACCCCGGCCATCAGCTGGTCGAGGGGGTCGCCGGCCCGGGCCAGGGCCTTCTCCAGCCCGTCGCACCACACCCGGGCCCAGTGCTCGTAGATCAGGAAGAGGATGTCCTCCTTGGAGCGGACGTACTCGTAGACCAGGCCGACGGAGATGTTGGCCTCCTCGGCGATGTCGCGCACCACGGTCTTGGCGAAGCCCTGGCGGGCCACGAGCCGGGTGGCCGCCTCCACGATCTGCGCCCGCCGCCGCTCGACCAGATCGGCGTCGCCGACCCGCGAGAGGGGCCGCGTCCCGCCTTTCGCTGCTGCTGCCTTCGCCATGAGGTGCCTCCCTGTCGCCGTAGAGTCTAGGAGACCATCGGCTCCGGTGGAATGAGCACTCATTCGGATTGTGAGTGAACGTTCGGTCAGGATAGGATCCTCGATATGAGTGTCAAGAAGATCTACGCGACGCCGCACGAGCCGCACACCTGGTTCGAGGCGTTCGAGAGCCCGGAGGAGCGCCAACTGCGGGCCGAGGTGCGGGAGTTCGCCTGGGCCAACTTCGAGCACCAGCGCGACGACTGCGACGCCAAGTTCCGCTGCAGGCACCTGCTGCCCCTGGTGGCCGAGCACGGCTACCTGGCCACGCTGGTGGCCAAGGAGCACGGCGGCGAGGGCCAGGGCCTCGGCCGGAGCGTGATCATCGCCCAGGAGATGGGAGGGGTGATCCCCTCCCTGGCCGCCTACCGGGCCGTCAACGGCAACTTCGTCTCCAAGCCGCTGGAGGAGTTCGGCACCCCGGAGCAGATCGACCGGTTCCTGCGGCCGCTGTGCGCGGCGGAGATCACCACCGCCCTGGCCATCAGCGAGCCGACGGCCGGCTCCGATGTCGGCGGCATCCAGACCCGGGCGGTGCGCGACGGCGACTCCTGGGTCATCAACGGCTTCAAGCAGCACATCAGCGGCGGCGCCGAGGCCGACTTCATCCTCGTCTACGCCGTGACGGACCCCGAGGCGTCGCTGTCGACCCGCCTCACGGCCTTCCTGGTCCCGACGGCCACGCCCGGCGTCGACCCGTCCGACGAGGAGTCGACCATGGGGGTGCGGGGGATGTCGCACACCCGGGTGCGCCTCGACGACGTCCGCATCGACGACTCGCTCCGCCTCGGCCAGATCGGCGAGGGCCTGCGGATCATGTTCTTCGGCCTGGCCGCCGAGCGGATCGACATCGCCGCCCGGGCGCTGGGCTGCGCCACCCGGGCCTTCGAGGAGGCCCGGGCCTACGCCGGGGAGCGGACGCAGTTCGGCAAGCCCCTGCGGGCCCTCCAGGCCGTGTCGCACAAGATCTCCACCATGCGCACCACCATCGACGCCGGCCGGCTGCTGGTGCTGCGGGCCGCCCGTCTCTACGACGAGGTGCTCGTCAGCCGGGGCCCGGAGGAGGCCAGCGAGGCCTGCAACGAGGAGTCGTCGATCGCCAAGCTGTTCTGCGGCGAGCAGTGCTTCTTCGTCTGCGACACGGCCATGCAGGTCTTCGGGGGGCTCGGCTACGAGCAGGGGACGGCCGTGGAGGCGATGTTCCGGGATTCGCGGGTGTTCCGCTTCGGCGGTGGAACCGACGAGATCCAGCGCCACATCATCCAGCGGGACGAGTACAAGCGCCTGTCGGCGGCGCGGGGCGACAACCAGTAGGACGGCGCAATGCAGCTGCGGGCAGATCTCGCCTCGACTCCCGAGCTGGTCGCCTTTCGTGACGAGCTGCGGGGTTGGCTCGATCGGCATCTGAGCGACGAGTTCAAGAGCGATCCGCTCTCGGATCCGACGGGGGCCGAGGGCGACGCCTTCGAGCGGCGGCGGGCCTGGCAGCGGGTGCTGCACGACGGCGGCTGGATCGGGGTGCACTGGCCGGCGGAGTACGGCGGGCGGGGGGCGACCCTGGCGGAGTACGCCGTCTACCTCGTGACCTGCGCCGAGGCCGGCGCTCCGGAGCCGGCCAACCAGATCGGCCTCAACATGGTGGGCCCGACCCTCATCGGCCACGGCACCCCGGCCCAGCAGGGCCTGCTGGGGGCGATCCTGTCGGCCGACACGATCTGGTGCCAGCTCTTCAGCGAACCGGAGGCCGGCTCCGACCTCGGCGCCATCCGGACCCGGGCCCGGCGCCAGGCGGACGGATCGTGGGCCGTGGCGGGCCAGAAGGTGTGGACGACCCTCGGCCCCGAGGCCGACCTCGGCCTGCTGCTGGCCCGGACCGGGGAGGCGCCGAGCGGCTTCCGGGGCCTGTCCTGCTTCGTGGTCGACATGCACGCCCCGGGCGTGACGGTGCGGGGGCTGCGGCAGCTGGGCGGCCAGACGCACTTCAGCGAGGTGTTCCTCGACGACGTCGTCCTGCCCGCCGACGCCCTCATCGGCGCGGAGGACGACGGCTGGTCGGTGGCCACCGACACGCTGGGCCACGAGCGGACGACGGCCATCCTCTCCCGCCACGCCACCACACTCCAGGCCGCATCCGCCCTCCTCGGCCTGGCCGGCCGCCCCGGCATCGGGCCCCCGGAGCGGGACCGGGCCCTGGCCGCCTGGGCCGAAGCCCAGCTGTTCCGGCTCAACGGCTACCGGGGCGTGGCCGCCGCCGTGGCCGAGCCCGGGGGTTCGGGGGCGTCCCCCGGAGACACAGGCTCCCCCGCCACCTGGACGCAGCGCATGCAGTGGGGCCTGGTCAACCGCCGCCTGTTCGAGACGGCGGCGGCGTTGCGGGGCGCCGAAGCGCTCCTCCTGGGCACCGGTGACGACGACCCCTGGGGCACGCTGCTGCTCGCCTCCCGGGGCTGGACGATCGGCGGCGGCACGACCGAGATCCAGCGCAACATGCTGGCCGAGAAGATCCTCGGCCTCCCCCGGGAGCCCAAGGCCGCGGCTCGCTGAGCGCCGCGATAAGCCCACAGGAGCCGCGAAGCTCTCGGGCGCCAGGCCCGTGTTCGACCCGTTCGGGACCTTCGCCTCTAAAGACCCGGCGGGGAATGGCCCACCCTGGCGCTGGGGTCCGGCGACGAACGGGCGTGGCATGCGGGACGACGACGAATGCAGGGACGGGCCGGACCGCTCGATCCGCGCCCGATTCCGGCGGCGGGTCGGCCGGCGGGTGGCCATGCGGGTGCCGAACCGGTTGCGGGGGCGCAGCCGTCTCTCGGCCCAAGGGCGGTTGCGCAACCTGGCCGCCATCTTCGAGTCGGCCGACGACGCCATGATGATCACGGACCTCCGCGGCATCGTCTCCGCCTGGAACTCGGCGGCCGGAGAGCTCTACGGCTACGGGGCCGAGGAGATGGTCGGCCGGTCGGTCACTGTGCTCGTCCCGCCCGGTCGGCGCGACGAGACCTTCTCGATCCTCGCCCGGGTCGGCCGTGGTGAGCGGACCGAGCAGTTCGAGACCGTCCGGATGCGCAAGGACGGTACTCGGGTCGAGGTGTCGCTGCGGGTCTCCCCCGTGCGCGACGCCGCCGGCAGGATCAGCGGCGCCTCGGCGATCATCCGTGACGTCACCGCCACGAGACGCGCCCGGGAAGAGCTGGACCGCGCCCATCAGGAGCTCTCCAGCTACGCCGCCCGGCTCGAGCAGCGTAATCGTGACCTGCTCCTGGTCAGCCAGATCTCCGAGATGCTCCACAGTGTGGAATCCGAGGGAGAGATTCACGGGATCGTCGACGAGTACGGCCCCCGGCTCCTGCCCGGCCTCGCCGGGCGGCTCTACCTGCTCAGACCGTCGGGGAACCACGTCGAGCTGGTGGCCTCATGGGCCGGGGGCGGCCCGAGTCCGACCTTCCCGACCCGTGACTGCTGGGCTCTGTGCCGAGGTCGGGTCTGCGGGCGGCCCCGGCCCGACAACGCGCCGCGCTGTCCCCACGTCGGCGGCAGTCCCGGGCCCTACGCCTGCATCCCGCTCATCGCCCGAGGCCAGGCGATCGGTGTCCTCCACCTGGTTGCAGCGCGTCCCGACGATGCCTGCCTCCTCGACGAGGCCGACGAGTTGCTCGCCGTGACCCTGATGGAGAGTGTCGCGTTGTCCCTCACGAACTTCCGCCTGCGCGAAATGCTCCAGCTCCAGTCGCTGCGCGACCCCGGCACCGGACTCTTCAACCGGCGATACCTGGAGGACGCCTTCGGCCGGGAACTGACGCGGGCTGCACGGGACAACGAACCGCTCGGTTTGATGATGCTCGACCTCGACCACTTCAAGGCCTTCAACGACACCCACGGCCACGACGCCGCCGACGCGCTCCTCCGGGAACTCGCCCGACTGCTCGAGCGCAACATCCGCGGGGCCGACATCGCCTGCCGGTACGGCGGCGACGAATT
>DASYFF010000139.1:0-3144 GCA_036498605.1 Acidimicrobiia bacterium
TCCCGGGCCAGCGCGGCGGAGTCGGCCCAGAGCAGCTCGCCGGACGCCTTGTAGTCGATGATCTCCTCGAGACAGCGGGTGACGACCCATCTCGCCACCTTCTCTTCGCGGCTTATGAGACGGTTTGCGATGGCCCGGATCGCTACGTTTGTGGAAGGGCTGCATTCGAGCCGGATGGATTTCTCAGTTTCCTGCATGGGACCGCCCGACGTCGTTGTTTACCGTGGCCTTATCGACCGATAAGGAGATGCGATCATGCTGTGGAACCGATGGGCCGACGGGCGTATGCGCGTGTCGTTCCTGGCACCGTTCTTGGCCATCCTGGCCATGCTGTTCAGTGGAGGTCTGCCCGGGCTCCCAGGCCAGCCCGGGCTCCCCGGGCTGCCTGGCCTGCCTGGCTCGCCCGGCGGCACAACCCCCCCGCTCGGAGGCAGCGGGACGACCGGCCCGCTTCCGGGCCATTACTTCTCCGGTAGCTACGTCAACGCCGCCGGAACGAGGAACTACCTCGGGTACGCCCCGTCGACCTACAAGCAGGGCACCGCCATCCCGTTGGTGGTGGCGCTCCACGGATGTACCCAGTCCGCAGACACGTTCCGCCAGCAGACGAAGTTCGACAACCTCGCCGAAGCGAAGAACTTCATCGTCGTCTATCCGGAACAGCCGTCGAGCGCCAACCCCCTGGACTGCTGGAACTGGTTCAACCCCAGCGACATGCAACGGGGTTCGGGTGAGCCGTCGATCATCGCCGGGATCACCGATTGGGTCCAGCAGCACTACAGCGTCGACCCGCAGCGGACCTTCCTGGCCGGATTCTCGGCCGGGGGAGCCATGGCCGCGGTCATGGGTGCCACCTATCCCGACAAATACGCCGCACTCGGGATCGGCTCCGGGATCCAGTATGGAGGCGAGAGTATCGACCCGACGCAGGCCGGCCGGGAGGCCTATCAGGCCATGGGCACCTTCGCCCGTCCGATGCCGACCCTGATCTTCCACGGTGGCCAGGACACCACCGTGCCGGTGGCCAACGCTGACAAGCTCGTGCGGCAGTGGCAGACGACGGCCGACCTCGCCGACGACGGCGCGATCAACGCCAGTGTCCCCACCGCTCCCGTCAAGACCCTGGCGGCCCAGTCGGCCGGTGGCCAGTCCTACACCGTCAGCCGCTACGACGACGGCCAGGGGCAGGAGTTCGTGGACTACTGGCTGGTGCCCGACATGAGTCACGCCTGGTCCGGAGGCTGCTCCTGCACCGCCTACTCCGACCCCGCCGGACCGGACGAGACCACGGCCATGTACGACTTCTTCGTCAGTCATCCGAACCCTCGCCAATCTCCTCCTGCCGGCCCGGTTACGCCGCTTCCGACAGATCTCCTCGGTGGGCGATAAGCACGTCGCGCAACGACACCGGCGACCGTCCGGTGAGCCGCTCCAAGGCCGGGTCGGCCACGTCGAAGTACCCCTCGCGGACGGCCCGGCCAAAGGCGGTGACGGCCCGCGCCACGGGCTTCGGCGTCCCGTACCGGGCCAGGAGCCAGGTGAGCATCTTGTCGCCGAGTTGCACGACCTTCACGGAGCGACCGGACACCTCGGCGAAGAGTTCGGCCATGTCGGTGGCCGACAGCGCCTCAGGGCCGGTGATCTCGTAGGTGATGCCGGAGTGGCCGTCGGTGGTGAGAACCACGGCGGCCGCTTCGGCGCAGTCACGGCGGGAGACGGGAACGATGCGGCCGTCACCGAAGTTGGTGACGAGCTTCCCGGCGCTGACCGCCAGTGCGGCGGGCGGAACCTGCAGTTCGGCGAAACTTCCGAACCGCAGCACGGTCCAGTCCAGCCTGCTGTGTCGGAGCACTGTCTCCGTCCCCCCCAACTCCTGGGCGACCGGGCCGATCGGGTTCTGGGCCCCCGGGTTGACGTGGGACGTGAACACCACGCGCTCGATCCCGGCGGCTGCCGCCGCTTCGATGGCCGTGCGGTGCTGCTCGACCCGACGGCCGACCGCATCGGTACTGATCAGGAGCATGCGCCGGCCGCCGGCGAAGGCGGCCGGCAGGGAATCGGGCTCGTCGAAGTCGCCGTAGCGCACCTCGGCGCCGCGGGCCCGGAACTCGCCCAGGGCATCGGGACGACGGGTGACGAGGACGACCTGCTCGGGCGTAAACCGCTCCATCAGGCTCTCGGCGACCAGGCGGCCGAGGTTGCCCGACGCTCCTGTGACGATGACGCTCATGAGAATCTCCAGTCGGTTCAAGGGATCTACGGCCCAGCGAAGAGCACGCTATGGCGTCCCCGACCGCACTCGTACCGACCGAAGTGACGGGGTCTACGGTACGAGAGGCCAGCCCCGGAAGACGCTCCGCCGCCGTTGAGTGGATGAAACCACTCGCACGAGGAGCGCTGAAAACGATGCCGGTCGCCAGGAACGGAACAGTCAAGATCCATTGGGAGAGCACCGGTCAGGGACCGGCCGTGCTGCTCATCGCCGGGCAGGGAATGACGATCGACGGTTGGTGGGCCACGGTCCCGGTGCTGGCCCGCTCATTCCGGGTCATCGCCTTCGACAACCGCGGCACCGGGCGCAGCAGTCACGTCCCGTGGGCCTATTCGGTGGCGCAGATGGCGGAGGACGCCGTGGCCGTCCTGGATGCCGCCGGCGAGCAGCGGGCTCACGTGTACGGTCTGTCGCTCGGCGGCCTGGTGGCGCAGGAGCTGGCGCTTCAGCATCCCGATCGTGTCCAGGCGCTCGTCCTCGGGGCCACCACCGCCGCCGGGCTCACCGCCGCGCCGCCAGGGTCGTTGCCGATGACGTTCTTCGCCCGGGCCGGGACCATGGGGCCGGAAGAGGCGGAGTGGGCCGCCGTTCCCTATGCCCATTCCGAGACCACCCGCCGGCTCCACCCCGACCGGATCGCGGCCGACATCGCCCAGCGGGTGGGCTCACCGACCGACGGCCTGGTCTCCCTCCGCCAGGCGGCGGCGTTGGCCGCCCACAGCACCTACGGCCGGCTCGGCCAGATCACCGCCCCCACGCTCGTCGTCCACGGCGAGGAGGACGTCGTCGTGCCGCCGGCCAATGCTCGCCAGCTGGCCAGGAGAATTCCCGGCGCCCGGTTGCGACTGTGGCCCGAAACCGGTCACCTGTAC
>DASYFF010000140.1:0-1551 GCA_036498605.1 Acidimicrobiia bacterium
ACCTACATCTACACCTCGGGCACCACCGGCCGCCCCAAGGCGGTCATGCTGACCCAGGACAACCTGGCCTGGACGGCCGCCCAGGCCTGTGAGCTGGCCAAGGGCGTGCGCACCGACCGGCTCGTGTCGTACCTGCCGCTGTCACATGTGGCCGAGCAGATGTTCACCATCCACATCGCCGCCGTGGCCGGGTACCCGGTGTACTTCGCCGAGTCGCTCGACAGGCTCAACGCCAACCTCGTCGAGGTGGAGCCGACGCTGTTCTTCGGCGTGCCCCGGGTGTGGGAGAAGTTCCATGCCGGCGTCGTCGAGAAGCTGAAGGAGCCCGGGGGTTCGGGGGTGTCCCCAGGCAAGATCGCGGGCGTCAAGGCCAGACTGGTCGAGCAGGCGACGGCCGTAGGTCGTCGGGTCGTGGGGGCGCTGTGCGAGGGCAAGCGGCCCGGGCTGACCGACGCCGCCCAGTTCTCCTTCTTCGAGCGGGTGGTCCACTCCAAGGTCCAGCAGGGCCTCGGGCTCGACAAGTGCCGGCTCTGCGTCAGCGGCGCGGCGCCCGTCTCCAAGGAGATCCTGGAGTTCTTCGCCGGGTTCGGCATGCCGGTCTACGAGGTCTACGGCCAGTCGGAGGACTGCGGCCCGACCACCTTCAACATTCCCGGCCGGGCCCGGTTCGGGACGGTCGGCCCGGCCTTCCCCGGCGTCGAGGTCAAGATCGCCGCCGACGGCGAGATCCTCGTCCGGGGCCGCAACGTCTTCGCCGGCTACGCCAAGGACCCCGAGGCCACCGCCGAGACCCTGGCCGACGGGTGGCTCCATACCGGTGACCTCGGCGAGTTCGACGGCGACGGGTTCCTCACCATCACCGGCCGGAAGAAGGACATCATCATCACCGCCGGGGGGAAGAACGTCGCCCCCAAGCTGCTCGAGGGCGGCCTGCGCAACCACCCGCTGGTGTCGGAAGCCGTCGTCATCGGCGACCGCCGCAAGTTCCTCACCGCCCTCGTCACCCTCGACGCCGAAGCCGTCGTCAAGTTCCGGGCGGAGCGGGGGCTGACCGACCTCGGATCACCTGGCCGGAGCCCGGAGATCCGGGCCGAGATCCAGCAGGTCGTCGACAGCGTCAACACCGAGATGGCCCGCGTGGAGCAGATCAAGAAGTTCACCATCCTGCCCCGCGACCTCTCCATCGCCGACGGCGAGCTCACCCCGACGCTCAAGGTCAAGCGCAACGTGGTCACGGCCCACTTCGAGGCCGAGATCGAGGCGATGTACGGGGAGTGACCCTGCCGCTGGCGGCCATCCCGTCCCCATCGTTCGACGCTCTGCATCTCGGGCGGTTCCAGGTCCGGCTGTACGGGATCATGATCGCCCTGGGGGTGCTGGCCGCCGTCACGGTGGCCGGCCGGCGGTGGGAGCGGCGCGGCGGTGACCGGTCCGACATCTCGGCCCTGGCGAGCTGGGCCGTCCCGGCCGGACTCGTCGGCGCCCGCGCCTACCACGTGATCACTGACCCGGAGCTGTTCCGGGGCCGGTGGCTGCACGTGTTCGCCATCT
>DASYFF010000141.1:0-3928 GCA_036498605.1 Acidimicrobiia bacterium
GTCGTCAGTGTCTGCGCCGACGCCACCCCACCGCCGCCCAGCACGGCGAGCACACCGACGAGAGCGGAGACAACAGCAACTCGAGTGCGCATACAACGAGTATCGCATCCGGCAAACCGCTCACAACGTCGCCAACCAGCCGGGGTAGCCGCACGACAGGTCAGCCTTCAGGCCGTCCGGCAGGTCGACGGCGGCCAGGAACCGTTCCACGGCCGCGGTGAGCGCCCCGAGGCGGTCGGCGTCGGGCCCGAAGGCCTCGAACCCCACCGTCCACCAGCGCTGCCCGTCCGTCTGCAGGGCGGTGACCTCGACCCGGCAGCCGGCCTCGCCCCGGTAGGGGACGGCGACCGTGCGGCGCTCCTTGGTCACCACCCGCCAGCCCTGCCTCGGTAGCCCGAGCCGGGGCAGGAGCCGGCTCACCGCGGGGCGGGCCAGCGACCAGCGCTGCCACTCCTCGCGCTGACCTTCGACGCCGCCCGGGAACGACACCGGCTCCGACGGTCGGGGCCGCAGCTTGAACTCCAGCCTCGCCGTCCCGCCCCGGATCTTGACGCCGAGGGCGTCGGTCCCGCCGAGGACGAGATAGTGGTCGCAGCGGGACTCGGGGGCGACGCCGGCCGCCTCGAACCAGGCGGCCACCGGGCCGGGCGGGGGGCGGCGGGAGAACCAGCGGAGCTCGGCCGTCCAGTCCACCGCCGGCCGCTCAGCCCGACTGCTCCTCGGCGGCCAGGGCGGCGTGGACCTGTTCCATGTCGAGCTCCCGGACCTTGCCGATCAGCTCCTCCAGCGACGCCGAGGGCAGCGCCCCGGGCTGGGAGAAGATCAGGACGCCCTCCCGGAAGGCCATGATCGTGGGGATCGACGTGATCCGGGCCATGGCCGACAGCTCCGGCTGGGCCTCGGTGTCGATCTTCCCGAAGACGATGTCGGCGTGGCGCTCTGACGCCTCCTCGAAGACGGGGGCGAAGCTGCGGCAGGGACCGCACCACGAGGCCCACCAGTCCACCAGGACGATGTTGTTGTTGTTGATGGTGTCGTTGAAGGTGTCCTTGGTGATGTGTTGGGTGGGCATTCCCCCTGCTTACCCGATGCTTTCCCTCACCGAAAACGGACATTCAGTGCCATTTGCACAAACAGCCTCTGGACTCCCACGGGCATCGGAGTAGCGTCCGCCACCTCAGGGAGCGCACCAGGAGGGCGGAGCGTGCCGCACCGGAGCATGGGGAAAGTCGCGGGGCCGCTCGCCGTCGCCGGCCTGATGCTGGGGGCGCTGCCCCCGGTGGCCCGGGCGGCGGTCGGCGGGGGGGCCGGCGGGAAGAAGGGGCCGAGCATCGTCTCGCTGGCCGTCGACGGCCACCAGGCCGACGGTGCCAGCTTCACGCCGGCCATCAGCGCCGACGGCCGCTGGGTGGCCTTCGCCTCGTCGGCCTCCACGCTGGTGGCGGGCGACACCAACGGCACGGAGGACGTCTTCGTCTACGACCGGGTCAACCGCAGCACCGAGCGGGTCAGCCTGTCGGGGGCGGGGGAGCAGGGCAACGGCGACAGCTACGGCCCGGCCATCAGCGCCGACGGCCGCTACGTGGCCTTCACGTCGTCGGCGGCGAACCTCACCCCGGGCGACACCAACGGCGAGCTCGACGTCTTCGTGCGGGACCGGGTGACGCACACCACCGTGCTGGTCAGCTCCGGGCCCCACGGCGCCCTGGGCGACGGGCCGAGCGTCGCCCCCTCGATCAGCGGCGACGGGCGGCGCGTGGCCTTCGAGTCCGACGCCGACAACCTGGTGGAGGGCGACACCAACGGCACCGGCGACGTGTTCGTCCACGACGTGGTGACCGGGCTCACCCGCCGGCTCAGCGTGGAGGGCCACGGGACGCAGACCGAGAGCCCGAGCTTCGGGGCGGCCATCAGCGCCGACGGCACGTCGGTGGCCTTCGAGTCGTTCTCGGCCCGGCTGGCGCCCGGCGACACCAACGGCGCCCTCGACGTGTTCGTGGCCGACGTCGCCACCGGCGACATCAGCCGGGTGAGCCTGGCCACCGGCGGCGGGCAGGCCAACGACCGCAGCTACAGCCCGTCGATCAGCGCCGACGGGCGGGTCGTGGCCTTCGCCTCCTTCGCCAGCAACCTGGTGCCGGGCGACACCAACGGCCTGCTCGACGTGTTCGTGCACCGGCGCGACCAGCAGACGACGACCCGGCTGTCGGTCGGGCCGGGCGGGGTCGAGGGCGACGGGCTGAGCTTCGCCCCGGTGGTGTCGGCCGACGGCGCCATGGTGGTGTTCTCCTCCGAGGCCTCGAACCTGGTGCCCGAGGATTCGAACGGGATGCGCGACGTGTTCGTGGCCTCCACGACGTCGGGGGTGGTGACCCGGCTGAGCCGGGGGGCGGCGAACAGGGGGGGCGACGGGCCGAGCCTCGGTCCGGTCCTCGACGCCTCCGGGGCCATGGTGGCCTTCGCCTCCTTCGCCACCAACCTGGTGCCCGGCGACACCAACGGCCAGTCCGACGTCTTCGTGGCCCCGAGCCCGGCGCTCAAGCCGAGCGCCGGGCGCAAACGGGCCCACCGGTGAGTGCCCGTCACGGGCGCCCCGGGCGACAGGGGTGGCGGCTCGCCCCGCTGCTGGCGACGGGCCTGCTGCTGGGCGGGCCGGTCGCCCTGCCCGGGTGGGCACCGGTGGCCCGGGCCGGCAGCACCTGTTTCGGGGCGCCGGTGACGATCATCGGCTCCGAGGGGGCCGATGTCATCAAGGGCACGAGTGGGCCCGACGTCATCGACGGCGAGGGCGGCGACGACGTGATCGACGGCGGTGGCGGCGACGATCGCATCTGCGGCGGCGGGGGCGACGACAAGATCTCCGGCGGGGCCGGCGACGACCGCTGCGACGGCGGCTCCGGCCACGACACCGCCTCGGGCTGCGAGCAGACGACCTCGATTCCCTAGGCCCGGCCCGGCGCGGGCGCGCCGTCGTGGTGGCTGTGGCAGGATCGGCGGCTCACGACCGAGACAAGGGGGTAGAGGCGATGAAGACGAATGCCGCCGTTCTATGGGAGCTCGGGAAGAACTGGGAGATCGTCGAGCTGGACCTCGATCCGCCGAAGCAGGGCGAGGTCCTGATCCGTTATGTCGCCGCCGGTCTGTGCCACTCCGACGAGCATCTCCGCCACGGCGACATCGTGCCCCGCTTCCCCCTGGTCGGCGGCCACGAGGGCGCCGGCATCGTGGAGGAGGTCGGGCCCGGCGTGACCAAGGTCGAGCCCGGCGACCACGTGCTGGTCAGCTTCATCCCGAGCTGCGGCGAGTGCCGCTGGTGCCGTACCGGGCACCAGAACCTGTGCGACTTGGGCGAGTTCCTACTCGACGGGCAGCTGCCGGACGGCACGTTCCGGTTCAGCCTCAACGGCGAGGGCGCCGGCGGCATGTGCTCGGTCGGCTCGTTCTCGCAGTACGGCACCCTGTCGCAGCACTCCGTCATCAAAGTCGACGAGTCGCACCCCCTCGACACGGCGGTGCTCGCCTCGTGCGGCGTGCCGACCGGTTGGGGCACCGCGGTCAACGCCGCCGGCGTCCGTGCGGGTGACACTGCGGTGATCTACGGCTCGGGCGGCGTGGGGATCAACGCGGTCCAAGGGGCGGCGACCGCGGGCGCCAAGCACGTGGTGGTCGTCGACCCGGTCGCGTTCAAACGCGAGACGGCACTCAAACTCGGGGCGACCCATGCGTTCGCCGACGCCGACTCAGCGATGGAAGCGGTGTGGGAGATGACCCACGGTCAGGGCGCCGACCAGGCGATGGTCATCGTGGGCGACGTCCACCCCGAGGTCGTCACGGCAGCCTTCAACATCGTCGGTAAGGCCGGCACGATCGCGATCACGGCCATGGGACCGTGGGACGAGCTGAGCATCCAACTGCCAGCCGCACAGCT
>DASYFF010000142.1:0-2598 GCA_036498605.1 Acidimicrobiia bacterium
ACTCATCCCGGCGGCAAAGTTGCGGCCCGTCTCACCGAGGACGACGACCCGCCCGCCCGTCATGTACTCGCAGCCGTGGTCCCCGACACCCTCCACCACGGCCGACGCACCGGAGTTGCGCACCGCGAACCGCTCCCCGGCCAGACCGCGGAAGAAGGCCTGGCCCGACGTGGCGCCGTAGAGCACGGTGTTGCCGACGATGACGTTGTCCTCGGCGACGAATGTCGACTGCAACGGCGGCGTCACGGCCAGGACACCGCCGGAAAGGCCTTTGCCGGTGTAGTCGTTGGCATCGCCGAGCAGGGTGAACTGGACTCCCTTGGCCAACCAGGCACCGAAGCTCTGACCGGCCGAGCCGTGGAATGTGACCTGGATGGTGCCGTCCGGCAGGCCGTCCTCGCCGTACTTCGAGGCGATGGCCGACGACAGGAGGCCGCCGACCGTACGGTTCCGGTTGGCCACCTGGTACACGAGCTGGACTTCCTCGCCGCGCTCGATGGCGGGCGCCGCGTCGGCGATGATCTCGTGGTCGAGGGCGTCGTCGAGGACGGGCGGCGGATCCTCGATCTTGCGCCGCACGTGGTCGGGCTCGGCCGACGCCGGTTCGAGGACGGCCGACAGGTCGACGCCGGCCGCCTTCCAGTGGCTGACGGCGGTGTCGAACGCGATCAGGTCGGTCCGGCCGATGAGGTCGTCGAAGCGGCGGATCCCGAGGCGGGCCATGATCTCCCGGGCCTCGTCGGCCACCAGGAAGAAGTAGTTGACGACGTGCTCCGGGGTGCCCTCGAAACGCCGCCGCAGCTCGGGATCCTGGGTGGCGATGCCCACCGGGCAGGTGTTGAGGTGGCAGACCCGCATCATGATGCAGCCGGTGGCGATGAGCGGGGCGGTGGAGAAGCCCATCTCCTCGGCGCCGAGGAGGCCGGCGATGACGACGTCGCGGCCGGTCTTCATCTGGCCGTCGACCTCGACGGTGATTCGGGACCGCAGGTTGTTGCGGACCAGCGTCTGCTGCGTCTCGGCGAGACCCAGCTCCCAGGGCAGGCCGGCCGACTGGATCGAGCTGAGCGGCGACGACCCGGTGCCGCCCTCGTGGCCGGCGATGGTGACGTGGTCGGCGCCGGCCTTCGACACCCCGGCGGCCACGGTGCCCACCCCGACCTCGGCCACCAGCTTGACCGACACCGACGCCCTGGGGTTCGAGCAGCGCAGGTCGTAGATCAGCTGCTTGAGGTCCTCGATGGAGTAGATGTCGTGGTGGGGCGGGGGCGAGATCAGCTCCACACCCGGGGTCGAGTAGCGCAGCTGGGCGATGTAGTCGCTGACCTTGTGCCCGGGCAACTGGCCGCCCTCACCGGGCTTGGCCCCCTGCGCCACCTTGATCTGGAGCCGGTCGGCGTTGGCCAGGTAGGCCGCGGTCACCCCGAAGCGGGCCGACGCCACCTGGCGGATGGCCGAGCGACGCTGGTCACCGTTGGGGTCGGCGGCGAGGCGCCGCGGGTCCTCCCCGCCTTCGCCGGAGTTCGACCGGCCGCCGATGCGGTTCATGGCCACGGCCAGCGTCTCGTGGGCCTCGGGGGAGATCGACCCCAGGCTCATGGCCCCGGTGGCGAAGCGCTTCACGATCTCGGCCGCCGGCTCCACCTCGTCGAGGGGGATCGGCTCGGCCGCCTCTTTGAAGCGCAGCAGGCCCCGCAGCGTGGCCCGGCGCCCGTTGTCCTCGTTGGCCAGGCGGGCGAACTCGGCGTAGGCGGCCCGGGCGTCGTCGCCGAAGTCCTTGAACATGTTGCCGTCGTTCTCGCTGCCCACATTGCCGTCACCGTTGGCGGCGTTCCCGTTGGCGTGGCCGGGGTGGATCCGCACCGCCCGCTGGAGCTGGGCCACGACGTCGGGGCTCCACTGGTGCACCTCGCCGGAGCGGCGCCAGGCGTAGACCCCACCGGGGGGCAGGACCGCCCCGCCGCCGGCCGGGTAGGCCCGGCCGTGGCGCTCGATCGCCTCCCGGGCCAGGACGTCGAGACCGACGCCGCCGATGCGCGAGGCGGTGCCATGAAAATGCCGGTCCACCAACGCTCCGTCGAGCCCCACCGCCTCGAAGATCTGGGCTCCGGTGTAGCTGTGCACCGTCGAGATGCCCATCTTCGACAGCACCTTGAGCAGGCCCTTGCCGATCCCGGCCACGACGTTGGCCGATGCCTCCTCCGCCGTCGTGCCGGCCGGCAGCTCACCCTCCTCGATCATGGCCGGCAGCGACTCGAACAGCAGGTAGGGGTTGACGGCGCTGGCGCCATAGCCCAGGAGACAGGCCACATGGTGGACTTCGCGGGGTTCGCCCGATTCGACCACGATGCCCGTCCGCAGCCTGGTCCCCCGCCGCACCAGATTGTGGTGGACGGCGGAGACGGCCAGCAGCGACGGTACCGGCACCCGCTCGTGGCTCGTGTTCCGGTCGGAGAGGATCAGCACGGTGACGCCGAGCCCGACGGCCGCCGCCGCCTCGGCGCAGAGCCGCTCCACCGCCTTCTCGAGCCCGGCCGGGCCTTCCGAGAGCGGCCAGGTGCAGTCGAGCGTCTCGGTGTCGAAGACGTAGTGGTCGAC
>DASYFF010000143.1:0-21429 GCA_036498605.1 Acidimicrobiia bacterium
CGGTGACCGTCTTCGTCGCCTCCAGCAGCCGTTCCAGGGCACCGAACACGTTGCCGCCGATGTCGTGGATCCACAGCGCCGAGTACCCGAGGCTCTCGAGCTCGGCGGCGTCGTCGGCGATCTCGGCCGGATCGCCCGTCCGCAGCCGCTGGTCCCAGATGCCGGTACCGGTCAGGTCCATCCTCACAGCCCCAGCTTTCCACGAAGCCAGCCGCCGATCGCACTGACGGAGGCGTCGGCCTCGGGGGCCCGGCCGGCCAGGCACTGGTAGACGTGCTGCTGGCCCGGCTCGACGTGCAGGGTGACGTCGACACCGGCCTTCTCGGCCAGGGCGGCGAAGGCGGCGGTGGGGCCGACGAGCACCTCGTCGTCGCCGGCGGCGCAGTAGGCCGGGGGCAGGCCGGTGAGGTCGGCGTTGAGCGGGGTGGCCAGCGGGTCCTTGGTCGAGGCGTCACCCAGATAGGTGGTCACCATCTGCTCCCACATCGGCCGGGCCCAGATGGCGTCGGTTGCCGCTCGGGACTCGAAGGTCTCCAGGCTCAGGTCCATGTCGATCCAGGGCGAGATCGGGACCATCGCCCCGGGGAGGGGAAGGCCGAGATCGCGCAGCTTCAATGGCACCGTGATGGCCAGGTTGCCGCCGGCCGAGTCGCCGATGGTGGCGATGTGGCCCGGCTCGATGCCCTGGTCGAGGAGCCACCGGTACACGGCCACCCCCTCGTCGATCTGGCTCGGGAACTGGTGCTCGGGAGCCCGCTGGAAATCGAGGACGAGGGCCCGCACGCCGGCCGCCTTCGCCAGATGACCGCCCAGCTTGCGGTGGCTGTACATCGAGCCGACGACGCATCCGCCGCCGTGGAAGTAGAGGAGGACCCGGTCGGTGGCAGCACCCTCCGGGGTGCACCAGATGGCCGGAGTCGAACCGGCGCTCACATTCTCGTAGCCGACCCCGGGCGCTTCGAGGGTGGGCAGGTGCCACTCCTCGAAGATGTCCCGGACCGTGTCGATGTCCATCTCGGGGTTGGCTCCGAGGCGCTGCAGCCACCCGGCGTAGAGGTCCCGCAGGTAGGTGGACTCGGGACTGGGCACGGCGCCCTCCTCTCATTAGTCTGAGTTCACAAAAAACTGACAAGCGTTCGTTTGCATTCTAGGCCGGAATCGGTCAGGATGCCACTGAGACGACCACCCGCCCAGGAGGGGGAGCAATGGAGTTCCGGTTCGGCCTGCACAACGAGATCCAGATTCCTCGGCCGTGGGGGCCCCGCACCGAGTACGAGGCCTTCAAGCACACCGTCGATCAGGCCGTCCTGGCCGACCAGGTCGGCTTCGAGTGGTGGTCGACGGTGGAGCACCACTTCCTCTGCGAGTTCTCCCACAGCTCGGCGCCCGAGGTGCTGTACCCCTACGTGGCCGCCCGCACGGAGAACGTCCGCATCGGGCATGCCGTCCGGCTGCTGCCCTTCCCCTACAACCACCCCGTCCGCCTGGCCGAGGAAGCGGCCATGCTCGACCTGCTCTGCGACGGGCGGCTCGAGTTCGGCGTCGGCCGCTCGGTCAGCTGGGACGAGCTCCACGGCTTCGGCATCGACCCGGCCGACACCCGGGGCATGGCCGACGAGGCGCTCGAGGTGATCCTCGGCTGCTGGACGGAGGACGCCTTCGGCCACGAGGGCAAGTACTTCAAGCTGCCGCCCCGCCACGTCATTCCCAAGCCACTGCAGAAGCCCCATCCGCCGCTGTGGATGGCCGGCACCAGCCGCGACTCCCACGAGATCGCCGGCCGCCTCGGCCTGGGCTGCATGTCGTTCGTGCTGATCGTGCCCCTCGACGAGGTCAAGACCCGCATCGACATGTACAAGGCGGGCATCGCCAACTGCACCAACCCGGCGGGCAAGTTCATCAACAACCGGGTGGCGGGGGCGACCGCCGTCCACGTGGCCGAGACCGACGAGGAGGCCTTCGCCAACGCCCGGCAGTGGTTCGAGTGGACGACGAAGATCGCCATCGACATCGTGCTGTCGGTCGCCCACCAGGTCCCGGCGGTCAACCCGGCCAACGGCGCCGTCTCGGTGGTCGAGGCGGCCGGGGGCGACATGGGCAGCTACGAGTACCTGCGGCCATTCCTGGAGTTCGACAAGGACATCCTGACCCTCGACTTCCTGGTCGACAACGGGATGGTCATCTGCGGCAGCCCCGACACCGTCATCGAGCAGTGCAAGCGGTACATGGACACCGGCATGGACACGTTGCTGACCATGCACCAGGTCGGCGCCATCCCCCACGAGACGGTCATGCGCTCGATCCAGCTCTTCGGCGAGCACGTGATCCCGGCCATCAAGAAGGAAAGTGCGGCACGGGAGGCTGCGCAGTGAGCAGGGCCACACTGCTCGACACGGCCCACGACCGGGTCAAGGACCTCGACTGGGAGCCGGACTACGTCTTCGGGGAGGCGCGCTACCCCACCCGGTACAAGATCCCGAAGAAGACGAAGGACCCCTTCAAGCACCTGGTCCGCCAGTACTGCGCCATGGAGCGGGAGAAGGACGACCGCGTCTACGGCTCGGTCAGCGACGTCTGCACCCGGACCCGCTCCGTCAGCAAGGTCCAGGAGCGCTGGGGCGAGGCGATGAAGCTCATGCTCACCGCCGTGCCGGTGGCGGAGTACGCCGTGCAGAAGTCGATGGCGCTCCTCATCGAGGCCGTCGACAACGCCGAGCTGCGCCAGGGCTACCTGGCCCAGATGATGGACGAGCAGCGCCACTACAGCCAGGAGTACTACCTGGCCCGGTACTTCGCCAAGTACTGGAAGGACCCCCACGGCTTCGCCATGGGCATCAAGCACAAGTCGCAGAACCTGTTCTTCCGCCCCTTCCGGGCCGGGTTCATCGACACGATGGTCAACGGCGACCCGATCATGAGCTGCCTCGGGCACCCGCTGATCGCCGAGACCGCCTACACCAACCCGCTGTTCGTGGCCGTCACCGAGCTGGCCGCGGCCAACGGCGACGACGTGACGCCGTCGGTGTTCCTCTCCATCCAGTCGGACGAGGTGCGCCACATGGCCAACGGCTACGCCACGATCTCGGCGCTGTTGTCGGAGCCCGACAACCTGCCCATCCTCCAGGAGGACCTCGACGACCTCTGGTGGCAGACGAGCCGCTTCTTCGACCCGTTCCTGGGCGTGATCTACGACTACTTCCCCAAGGTGCGGGCTTCCAGGTCGTGGGCCGAGTACTGGGACGAGTGGATCTGGGAGGACTTCGGCGGCTCCTACCTCGCCCGCCTCGAGCCCTTCGGCCTGCGGCCCCCGGCCACGTTCGCCCAGAGCCGCGACAACGTGCGGGTGGCCCAGCACCAGGCGGCCATGTTCGCCTTCGCCGCCTGGCCGCTGCAGTTCTTCCGCTTCGACGTCCCCACCCCGGCCGACTTCGAGTGGCTGGAAGGCAAGTACCCCGGCTACTGGGACGAGAACAGCACCTTCTGGGAGATGTACGAGGCCATGGCCGACCCGGCCGAGGGGGCGGCGGTGCTCGGCGTGCTGGGCAGCATCGGCCGCCTGCCGACGCTGTGCCGCATGTGCCAGATGCCGGCCATCTTCCCCAAGATCTCCGAGCCCACCGAGCGGATCGTGAAGAAGGGCGACCGCTGGGAGGCCTTCTGCTCGATCGAGTGCGAGCGGATCTTCGACAAGGCGCCGCACCGTTACATGGGCTACACGCCGTTCTTCGAGCGCTACGACGGCTGGGACCTGGCCGACATCGTCATCGACCAGGGCCTCGTCCGGGCCGACGGGAAGACCCTCGTCGGCCAGCCCCGACTCGACACCGACCGCATGTGGACCGTCGAGGACCTCCGCCGCTGCGAGGTCACCATCGAGGACCCGGTGCGCCTCTACGTCGAGGAGATGGAGGCGGAGGCGGAGGCGGACCGATGAGCGCAGAGAAGGGCCCGCTCGACGGGGCACGCGACTTCGCCTACATCAAACCGTCCGGACGGCGGCTGTCGGAGTACGAGGCCGTCATCATGCACGTCCAGCCCAACCACCCGGAGTTCGACGGGCCCGAGACCTTTGTCCTGCGGCGCGACGGCACCGGGGCCTGGAACGAGGACTCGACGGCGCTGCGGGCCGCCAGCTGGTACGACTTCCGGGACCCGGCCCAGATGTGGCAGCGGCCCTACATCGTCCGCCAGACGGAGCAGGAGAAGACGATCGAGCGGCTCGTGCACCACTGGGCCGAGACCGGAACCCTCAAGGCCATGGACCCCGCCTGGGCCGCGGGTGCGCTCGGCGACCTCTACGTGCCGTGTTCCTTCTACGAGAACGGGCTGTTCCGCAGCCTGATCATCACCAGCCGGGAGACCCTGTCCGACCTCCTGTCGGCGGCCATGATGTTCGACGCCACCGACAAGGCCCGCCACGCCCAGGACATCATCCTCTACCACCTCGAGCTCCTCGAGGTGGGCGTCAAGATCCGCTCCGACAACGGCAAGGAGGCCTGGCTCAGGGACCCGCGGCTCCAGAGCCTGCGGCGTCTGACCGAGCGGGTGCTGGCCTGTCGGGACTGGGGCGAGCTGGCGGTGGCCGTCAACCTGGTGGTCGAGCCGCTCGTCTCCCGCCTGATCTACGACGAGATCCTGGGGAAGGGCGCCCCGGCGGCCGGCGACGTCGCCACACCGGTGATCCTGGCCGAGGCGGCCTCCGACCGGAAGCGCAATCTCGAATGGACCCGGGCGCTGGTCACGATGTGCCTCGACGACCCCGACCACGGCGAGCCGAACCGGGCCGTCATCGGCGAGTGGCTGCGTTCCTGGCTCGACGACGTCCGGACGGCCCTCGACGACGTGGCGGTGTTCGCCCCCCTGGCCGGCGTCGACCCCGTCGCCGCGGTGTCGGCCGTGCTCGAGGCCTGGCCGGCCGTGCTGGACCAGCGCCTCGAAGTGGAGAAGGTGACCGCGTGAACGGTCCGGAGCCCAGCCGCCGCATCACGCTGTGCATCATGAAGGGCGGCGACGGCGACCTGATCGTCGAGTCGGTCCAGGAGTCGCAGCCCGAGGTCCGGGTCACCGACCGGGGCCCCTACATGCAGCTCCAGAACGAGGACCCCATCGTCCTCGACGTGGTCGACATCGGCGACCGCAAGGGCATCACGATGAGCGTGCAGGACGTGCTCGTCAGCTTCTCCAGCATCGTCGGCCGGGTGGAGATCGAGGGCGACGAGATCCGCCTCACCCCCGACCTCCCGAACCTGGAGCGCTGATCGGCCATGAGGCTGTGGGTCGATCCCTACCGCTGCGCCGGCCACCTCACCTGCTGCGACGAGGCCCCCGAGCTCTTCGAGTTCGACGAGGAGCGCAGCGTCGCCGTGGCCTCGGACGAGGAGGTCGGGCCCGAGCTGCGCAGCCAGGCCATGAGCGCCGTGCGGTTGTGCCCGGAGCGGGCGATCGTGACGGTGGAGGAATAGCGCGGTGGGCCACTCCCTCACGGTCTTCAACACCAGGCAGGAGTTCCAGACCGGCGACGGCGAGACGATGCTCGACGCCCTGCTCCGCAACGGCGTGCGGGTGCGCTACGGCTGCCGGCGGGGCAAGTGCGCCACCTGCAAGCACTACGTCAACGACGGAGAGTTCGACAACAGCAACGCCTCGGCCTACGCCCTCCTCGACGAAGAACGGGAGGAGGGCCTCACGCTGCTGTGCCAGACCTACCCGCTGTCGGACTGCGTCATCGAGCTCCGGGAGGACGAGGCCGGTGACGCCGGCATCCGCCCCGCCAAGCCGAAGGCCGTGACCGGCACGGTGACCGGCGTCGAGGCGCTGGCCGGCGACCTGTGGTCGCTGCGGCTCGACCTCGACGGCTCCCTGTCGGCCCTTCCCGGCCAGTACGTGGAACTGACCCTGCCGCCCGGGGCCCGGGGTGACCCCGGGGAGGCCGGGGGCGGCGTGAGCCGGACGTTCTCGATCGCCTCGTCGCCCCGCGACCTGCGGCGCCTCGAGGTCATCGTGCGGCGCTACCCCGGCGGCGTCTTCTCCGGGGCCCTCGACGGGCTCCAGCCCGGCGCCGAGGTCGGCGTCTCCGGCCCCTACGGGCAGGTGTTCCTCCGGCCCGCCAACCGGCCGATGATCCTCATCGGCGACGAGACGGGCATCGGCCCGGTCCTCTCCGTGGCCCGTTACACCAAGGCCCAGGGGTGGCCGGCCGGCATCACCGTGCTCCACGTCGCCCCGTCCGAGGCGGAGCTCGTCCACCGCCACGAGCTGGCCGCCTGGGCCGATGGGCGGACCGACTTCGAGTACCACCCGTCCGGCGGGCTCGGTACGGCGGTGGCGGCCAAGGTCAGCGGCGAGGACGTCGACGTCTACGTCTTCGGGGCGCCGGCCTTCTGCGAGCAGGCCGTGTTCCTCGTCGAGGCCCGCGGCGTGAGCTCCAAGCAGATCCACGTCGAGCAGTTCTTCCCGGCGCACTAGCGCCATCACAGAAGGGGGCAGACAACCGTGGGTGTGTTCAAGAACGGCGAGGAAGTGGGCCACTACCTCGGCGGGATCTTCGAGACGGCGTTCAAGAACCCGGAGCTGGCGGCGAAGTTCAAGGCGGTCGACACCGTGCTGCGGGTCGAGTACTCCGACCCCGACTGTGTCACCACCGTCGACTTCACCAACGGCGTCGTCGACTACGACCCGGCCTCGACGATCAAGCCCGAGATCCGCATCAACATGGCCGCCGACGTGGCCCACCGCTTCTGGCTGGGCAAGGAGAACATCGGCCTCGGCATCGCCAAGGGCAAGATCAAGGTCAAGGGCTCGGTGCCCAAGGTGATGAAGATCGTGCCGATCACCAAGCCGCTCTACGCCACCTATGAGGCCATGCTCAAGGAGGAGGGCCGCTCGGACCTCCTGGCCGTCTGAGGGCGGCGGGGACCTCGTCGCCATGACCCGCCTCGCTCCGGTCGCCGACCGCCGCGCCGCCCTCGAGGCGCGCCAGGCGGTCTGGCGGCCCCTGACGATCGCCGCCGCCCTCGACGCCGCGGCGGCGCGCCACCCCGACCGCCCGTTCATCCTGGCCGACGACCGCAGCTTCACCTATGGGGAGCTGCGGGAATGGTCGGAGCGTCTGGCCGCCGGTCTCGTAGCGCTCGGCGTCGGGCCGGGCGATCACGTGGCGCTGGTCATGGCCAACTACCCCGAGTACCTGGCGGTGAAGTTCGCCATCGCCCGGGCCGGGGCGGTCTGCATTCCCGTCAACTACCTGTTCCGCCGCAACGAGCTCGGCTACGTGCTCGGCCAGTCCGACACCACCGTCCTCATCACCATGGACCGGTTCCGCAATCTCGACTATGCGGGCGCGCTCGACGAGCTGTCTCCGGGCTGGAGGCAGACCGGAGGCGGGGAGCAGCTGCCGAAGCTCCGTCACGTGGTGGTGCACTCCCCCGACGGCGCGCCGGTGCCCGGCGCCCGCACGCTGGCCGACCTCGAGGCGCTGGGCGGTCCGGCGGAGATGGGCGAGCTGGCCCGCCGGGCGGCGAGCGCCGATCCGGGCGGCTCCGCCGACGTGATCTACACCTCGGGCACGACGGGCATGCCCAAGGGCGTGCTCGTCACCCACGACATGCTGCTGCGAACCGCCTACGCCTCGGCCTTCATCCGGGCCTTCCAGGACGGGCGCCGGATCCTGTTCTCGCTGCCGCTGTACCACGTCTTCGGCTACGTGGAGGCGACGCTGGCCGTGCTGTTCGTCGGCGGGTCCGTCGTGCCCCAGCCCGTCTTCGACCCCGTCACCACCCTGGAGGGCATCGCCCGGCACCGGCCCGACGAGGTGATGATGGTGCCGACGATGACGCTGGCGGTGCTCGACGCGCTACAGGGTTCCTCACCGTCGTCGTGGGACGTGTCGTCGGTCTCGGCCGTCTTCTCGTCCGGGGGCCAGTCGCCGGTGCGGATCTGGCAGGCGATCCTCGACGCCTTCGGGGCCGAGGAGGTCTTCACCGCCTACGGCATGACCGAGACGACGGCCTCGGCCACCTGCACCCGTCCCGAGGATCCGCTCGACCGGCTGGCCACGACGCACGGCCGGCTGAAGCCGGCCGGGGTGGCCGGCGACCCCGCCCTCGGCGGGCACCTGGCCGTCTACAAGGCGGTCGACCCCACCACCGGCGCCGACGTCGGCGACGGCACCGAAGGGGAGCTCGTCGTCCGGGGGCCGATCGTCACGCCCGGCTATTACCGCAAGCCCACCGAGACGGCCGCCGCCTTCGACGCCCAGGGATGGTTCCGCACCGGCGATCTGGGCCGGATCGACCCCGACGGGACGGTCACGCTGACCGGCCGGCTCAAGGAGATGTACAAGTGCGGCGGCGAGCTCGTCGTCCCCAAGGAAGTGGAGGACGTTCTCACCGCCCACCCGACGGTGGCCCAGGCCCATGTGGTGGGCGTGCCCGACGAGCGGATGGGCGAGGTCGGCTGCGCCTGCGTGGTCGCCCGGGAGAACGAGAAGATCGAGGACGGCGAGCTGATCGACTGGTGCGCGGCGCGCCTGGCCCGGTTCAAGGTGCCGCGCCACGTGGTCGTCATGGACGCAGCCGACCTCCCGACCAGCGCCACCGGCAAGGTCCAGAAGTTCCTGCTGGTGCAACGAGCACAGGAGCGGCTCTCCCGATGACCATGGAACAGGCGACGTCCCTCGACGTCGCCGACCGCCTCGACATCCTCGACCTCTACGCCCGCTACTCGGTGCTCTTCGACACCGGGCAGGCCGAGGCGTGGGCCGATCTGTTCACCCCGGACGGGACGTTCCTCATCGTGGGCGGGCCCAGCCTCTACGGCCGGGGGGAGCTGGCGCCCTTCGCCGAGCGCCGCTACCAGGACACGCCCGGCATCCGCCACATCGTCAGCAACGTCATCGTGGAGCCGGCGGCGGACGGCGCCCGGGGCAGCGCCTACGTCGTCGTCCTCGGCGGCGTCGACGACGGGACCGAGACGCAGATACTGACCCTCGGGGGCTACGACGACCGCCTGGCCCGGACGGAGGCGGGGTGGCGCTTCGAGTCGAGGACGTACTGCGCCTGGACCAATCCGGCCAAGGCGAACGGCCGATTGTTCGGCATCAGCCTGTAGACTCGGATCGTGCCCTCCGAATCCGCCGAACGCATCCTCGAGGCCGCCACGCGGCTGTTCGGTGAGCGGGGCTACCCCTCGACGTCGATGCGCGACATCGGCGAAGCCGTGGGCCTCCTGGCCGGCAGCCTGTACTCCCACATCTCCAGCAAGGAAGCGGTGCTGTTCCAGATCGTGGAGACCGGGCTCGACCGGTACCTCGCCGCGCTGCTGCCGATCGTGGAGTCCGACGATCCGGCCGACCAGCGGTTGCGGGCGGCGGTCAAGGCCCACGTGGAGCTGGTGGCCGGTCACGTCGAGGAATCGCTCGTCGCCCTCCACCAGTGGAAGTTCCTCGGCGGCGAGAACCGGGGCAAGATCGAGGCCAAGCGCCACGCCGGGTCCGACGCCTTCAACCGGATCCTGGCCGAGGGCATCGAGTCCGGGGTCTTCAAGCCCGTCCCCAACCCCGACATCACGATCTCGGGCATCCTGGGGACGCTCAACTGGGTCCCGGAGTGGTACTCCCCCAAGGGCCCGGCCACCCCCGAGGAGATCGGCGACCAGCTCGCCGACCTGCTCCTCGGCGGCCTCCTCGCCTCGCCCCCGGCCACACCGCCGGCCAAGGGCCGGGCGAGGGCGAACACCAACTCGCGCTGAGGGTGAATCCCCCCTAACCTGCACTGGACTTTTGCCCGCTCAAAGACTAGCGTTTGTTAGCAAACGAGTGCTGGGCGTTCAAGGGAGGACCCATGGCAGGTCGGCTGGACGGCAAGGTCGCCATCGTGACCGGGGCGGCGCAGGGGATGGGCGAGGCTGAGGCCCGCCTCTTCGCCGCCGAAGGGGCATCGGTCGTCGTGGCCGACATCCAGGAAGCAAAGGCCAAGCAGGTGGCCGACGACATCACCGCCGAAGGCGGCCGGGCCCTGGCCCTCAAGCTCGACGTCTCCCAGGAGACCGACTGGCAGAACGCCGTCCGGGAAGCGGAGACCACCTTCGGCAAGGTCGACGTCCTCGTCAACAACGCCGGGATCCTCGGCTTCGCCGGCGTGGAGGACACCACCCTCGAGGAGTGGAACACGATCATCGGGGTCAACCAGACCGGGTGCTGGCTGGGCATGAAGCACACCGTGCCGGCCATGCGCCGGGCGGGCGGCGGCTCGATCGTCAACATCTCGTCGATCTACGGCCTGTGCGGCGCCGGGGCGGCCACCGCCTACCAGGGCACCAAGGGCGCGGTGCGCATCCTGACCAAGTCGGCAGCGGTGCAGTACGCCACCGAGAACATCCGGGTCAACGCCATCATGCCCGGCGCCATCGACACGCCGATGGGCGCCGGCGTGCCCGAGGCCTTCCAGATGGTCATCAACGCCACGCCCATGGGCCGCTCGGCCAAGCCGATCGAGGTGGCCTACGGTGCGCTGTACCTGGCCTCCGACGAGGCGTCGTTCGTGACCGGCGCCGACCTGTCGATCGACGGCGGCTACGCCACCCCGTAGCGGAAGGGTGCAGCGATGAGCGGATTCGCAGTGGCGAAACGGCTGTGGGCGCTCGACGCCCCGACGATCACCGTCGACGGGAGCCTGATGCTGGTCGGAGGCAGCGGGCTGATGACCATCCCGATGCCGTGCTATCTCATCGAGCACCCGGCCGGCCTGGTGCTGTTCGACACGGGCCCGTCCTACACCGCCGCCGACGACCCGGCGGCGGTGTACGGCCCGCTGGCCGAGATGTTCGACATGCGCTTCCCGGGCGAGGTCCGGGTCGACCGGCAATTGCAGAACCTCGGGTACTCGACCTCCGACGTGCGCTACGTGGTGGCCTCGCACCTCCACTTCGACCACGCCGGCGGGCTGGCGCTGTTCCCCGACGCCACCTTCATCATCGGCGGCGGGGAGATCCCCTACGCCTACTGGCCGGCCAAGGCCGGCGCCGGCTTCTACCGGGCCCGGGACGACTTCGACCCGATCCGGGAGGCCAAGATCCTCGAGGTCCCCGGCGGGGACTTCGACATCTTCGGCGACGGCAGCCTGGTCGTCTTCTCCACGCCGGGCCACACGCCGGGCGAGCTCAGCCTGCTGGTGCGGCTGCCGTCGCGGAACTTCATGCTGGTCGGCGACTCCGTCCACATCCGGGCCGCGCTCGAGGGTGAGATCCCCAACATCTTCGACGCCAACACCGAAGAGGCGGTGCGCAGCATCCAGCGCATCAAGCTGATCCGGGCCTCGGCCGACGCCACGGTGTGGATCAGCCACGACCCCGAGGACTGGGCCGAGCTCAAGCACGCCCCGGCCTGCTACGAATAGGCGGACGGGCCTCGTGGGCGTCGTCGTCGAGTACCGCTGCAGGGCGTGCGGGGCGGTCACCGAGACCCGGTTGCCGTCCCCGCCCCCGGCGGTGTCACCCTGCGGAGCTTGCGGCGCCGAAGCCGGTCGTCTCTACGGCTTCTCCGTCGGCCGACGGGCGTCAGCCCCTTCGGTCGCGCCGGCGCCGGGTCGCCCGGCCGCCCCGCCCTGCAAGGGCAACGCCGACGTCCCGCTCCTGTGCCACGTCGACCCGTCCGCCGCCCCCGGCTGGATCGCCCGCTACCGGGGCGACAACCGGGCCCTCGACCAGCACCTCGAACGGATCGAGTCGAACCCTCCCCCAGCTGCCCCAGCCGCCGGCGGCCATTCCCACAGCCACGGCCACCATCACCACCACCACGCCGACGGGTCGGCGTAGCTGCTGCGCTACTGCTGCCCGAGGTGCCAGGTGAGGTGCTCCCGGAAGCCCTCCTGAATCCCGTCGAGGGCGATCCGCATCTGGTGCTGGTCGGCCCTGATGTCGGCCACGGATCCCTCGAGTCGGCCGATCGCCGCCCCGTGGTCCATCGCCAAGGCCAGGAGCCGGTCGATCGTCTGATCGACATGGGTGAAGCGCTCGTCGATACGGGTGAAGCGCTCGTCGATACGGGTGAAGTTCTGGTCGAGCGTTTGTTCGATGCGGTCGAGCCTGTCGTCTGAAACCATGCCCCCAGTATGCCGTGGGGGTCCGACGGTTTCGCCCGGAATTATCGGCTGCGGGTCATGACGGCGGGGTTCAGTGGGGCGGTGGCGGTCACGTCAGGGAACGAGGGCGGATCGAGGAGCGGGGTGGCCACTTCGGCGACCGTGGGGCCGAACGTGTCGGCCACGGGTTGCAGCGTTGCGAGGTCGAAGGAGTAGATGTCGGCGGCGGTGGTGCCGAGGATGGCGGCCACCTCGTCGGGGGGGACGTCGCAGAGGGCGGCGCGGATCGCTTCCCGGCTGAAGGGGTAGGTGCCCTCCAGGTGGGGCAGGTCGGCGCCCCACATGATGCGGTCGACACCGATGGCGGCCCGCTTGGCCGCCTCGGGGGCGGTGAGGAAGCTGGCGCCGATCCAGACGTTGGTGGCGAAGTACTCGCTGGGGCGCCGGGGCAGGGCGTTGACCGACTCCTCCAGGAAGTAGGCGTTCACGCTGCCCTTGACCAGGCCGGCCTCGTAGAACTCGTCGAGCTTGCGCAGGTAGCCGGGCGCCCAGCCGGTGCCGGCCTCGGTGATGACGAACCGCAGGCGGGGGAAGCGCTCGAAGACCCCGGCGAAGATCAGGTGGCCGAGGGCCCGGTGGGCGAAGAAGTGCGACTCCAGGATCCCGACGGCCGGGCCGGCCGGGCCGACCGCCGGACTCGCCGCCTCGCCGGGCAGGTTGGCGTGACGGTGGACGGGCACCTCGAGCTCCTGGCACAGCGCCCAGATCGGGTCGTAGGCCGGGTAGTACAACGGCACCAGCTGGGACGGGGCGTCGCCGGGCAGGAGGATCCCACCGGTCAGGCCGGCCTCCTTCAGCCAGCGGATCTCGGCCAGGGTGTCGTCGACGTCGTTGAGGAACACCTGGGCGCAGCCGGCCCGCCGGCCGGGAGCCTCGGCGCAGAAGTCGACCAGCCACCGGTTGTGGGCCCGCAGGCCGGCCCAGCGCCGCTCGTACTCGGCGCGGGTGGTGGGGGCGGCCACGGTGAAGACGCCGGCCGGGAAGAACGGTGGAGCCGTGTTGGGAAAGAGCACCTCGCCGACGATTCCGTCGGACTCCAGCGCCGCCTGGCGCTTGGCGCTGTCCCAGCTGAAGGTGGAGTCGGCCGAGGCCACGCCGGGCTTGTGGTCGCTGTCCTCCTCGAGGTCGGCCCAGGGATCGGCGAAGGCCGCCGCCCAGGCGTCGAACTCGTCGTGCCAGCGCCGCTCCAGATACTGCTTGTACTCCCGGATCGGGGCGCCGGCGTGCCCGTCCGACGAGATCACGACGTAGTGATCAGAAGGCGAGAGCGTCACAATCCCAGCTCCTTGGCGATGATGCCCTTCTGGATCTCGTGGGTGCCGCCGCCGACCATGGCGTGCTTGGCCTCCCGGAAGTAGCGCTCCATGTCGTACTCCGGGAGCTGGGCGTAGCCCCCGAGGAGCTGCATGCCGTTGAAGGCCAGCTTGAAGGCCGTGTCGGCGGCGAAGACCTTGGCCATCGAGACCTCCTTGAGGGCCTTCTCGCCCCGGGCGATCTTCGTCGCCGCGTTGTAGACGAGGAGGCGGGCGGCCTCGAGGGTCATGGCGTCCTCGGCCAGGCGGTGCCGCAGGACCTGGAACTTCGACAGCGGCTTGCCGAACTGGCGGCGCTCCTGCGAGTAGCGCAGGGCGTCCTCGTGGGCGGTGCGGGCGTTGCCGATGTAGGAGGCGGCCAGGCTGAGCCGCTCCAGCTCGAGGTGCTCCCGGAGGTACTCCCAGCCCCGGTTCTCCTTCCCGAGCAGCGCCTCGGGGCCGACGCGGACGTCGGTCATGAAGATCTCGGTCGTCCCGAAGCTCTTGCGGACGATGGTGCCCATCTTGCGCAGCTCGACGCCCGGGGCGTCGTTGGGCACCAGGAACAGGCTGATGCCGCCGTGCTTGTCCTCCCCCGTCCGGGCGGCGAGGGCGATGACGTTGCCCGGCAGGTGGGCGCCGGACGAGAACACCTTGTTCCCGTTGATGACCCACTCCTCGCCGTCGCGCACGGCCTTCGTCTTGAGCCCGGCGGCGTCGGAGCCGGCGTCGGGCTCGGTGATGGAGATCGAGAACCGCACGTCGCCGGCCAGGAACCCCGGCAGGTACCGCTCCTTTTGTTCTGCTGTCCCGTGATGGCAGACGTTCATGGCCGTGAACATGCTGGTCATCACGCAGGCCGCGGTGTCGAGGCTGAACCGGGCCATCGACTCGCAGAAGATGGCGAACATGACGGCATCAGCCGCCATCCCGCCGTAGGCCTCGGGGATCAGGATCCCCAGCCAGCCGTGGTCGGCGATCTTCTTGTACGCCTCATAGGGAAACTCCCGGCTCTCGTCGTGCTCCCGGGTGTACTCCCGCCCCACGTCCTTCTCCATGAAGGACTGCAACGTGTCGTACCAGAGCTGCTGCTCGTCGGTGAATCGAAAGTCCATGATCGAGATTGTACCTTAAAAAACAAACGCTTGTCTGCTAGATTCTCCGGCATGCCTGGCGAAACCGTCATCGTCGATGCCGTCGTCCACCCCTACGACCTCGGCCCCGACAACCAGATCCCCCCCGCCCGGGAGCAGCTGGAGGCGGTCTACGCCTACCACCGGCTCTGCACGGGGCCGAACCCCGAGTTCGTCCTGACCCCCGACGAGTTCTACGCCGACTTCGACCCCGACGACCTGACCGAGGCGATCTTCGCCGAGAGCCCGGTCGACCTGGCCATTATCCACGCCCTGCCCAATCTCGGCTTCACCAAGGGCGGGGTGACCGACCCGGGGCGGATGGCCGCCCTTCGGGACCGCCACCCCGGCCGCTACCTCCTCTACGCCACGGTCGACACGCCGGTGACCGACACCGCCATCGCCTCCCTCGAGGCCCAGGTGCGGGACTTCGGCGTCGACGGGCTCAAGCTCTACCCCGCCTTCTTCTACGACGGCGACGGCCACGGCTGGCGCCTCGACGGGCCCGACTTCGCCACCCCCCTGCTGGAGGCGGCGGCCGGCCTCGGCATCCGCAACGTGGCCGTCCACAAGGCGGTGCCGGTGCCGCCGGCGCCCGAGGCGTGCTTCCGGATCGACGACGTCGGCGGAGCGCTGGAGCGGTTCCCGCAGATCAACTTCCACCTCGTCCACGCCGGCGTGGCCTTCCTGCCCGAGACGGCGGCGCTGCTGGCCGGACACCCCAACGTCTACGCCAACCTGGAGTCGACGTTCGCCTTCCTGCTCTCCAAGCCCCGGGTCTTCGCCCAGATCCTCGGGCGGCTGCTCCTGGCCGGCGGGCCGGAGCGGTGTCTCTTCGGCAGCGGCGCCAACCTCACCCATCCCCGGCTGCTGCTGGATGCGTTCGATGCGTTCGAGATGCCGGAGGACCTGGTGGCCGAGCACGGCTACCCCGAGCTGACCCCCGAGATCAGGGCGCTCATCCTGGGCGGCAACGCCCTGCGGACCCACGGCCTCGACGCCGCCACGGTCCGGCAGCGGATCGCCGGCGACGCCTTCGAGGCGGCCAAGGCGGACGGGCTGGCCGGGCCGCCCTGGCGCCGCCTCCGGGCACGGCGCACGCCGGCCCCGGCGGTGTCCCGGTGAGCGGCCGGCCGGCGGTGGCTCCCCCCACCGTCGCCGCCGTCCGCCGGGAGCTGCGGCGCGTCGTCGACCCGTGCAGCCTGGCCATCGGATCGCCGGTCGACATCGAGGCCATGGGCCTCGTCGAGGACATCGCCGTCGACGGCGCCACGGTGCGCGTCTCGCTGGTGCTGACCGACACCAGCTGCGTGTTCTGGCAGGGAATCCGGCGCCACGTGGCCGACGTCCTCCTCGAACTCCCCGGCATCGAATGCGCCGACGTGACGCTCTGCACCGATGTCATCTGGACCCCGGACCGCCGTCGCGAACCGGCGCCGGCCTGACCGCCGGCTAGGCCTTCTCGCCGACGGCGGTGTACATCGTCATGGCCACGGGCGAGAGGGCATCGTCGAAGACCTGGGCCCGCCAGCGTCCGGCGGCCTCGGCCGCGATGTCGCCGTTGGCGACCATGACCGCCAGGTGGGGGTCGATGATGGTCGCGCTCACCTCGGTGTGGAACAGCATGACGTAGGGCTCGACGTTCAGGGCCACCAGGCCCGCCTCGGTCATCAGCCCGGCGAGCTGGCGGCCGATCCAGCCGTTCTGGAAGCTGTCGGCGAACGACGCCACGATCCGGCGGGTCAGCTGCCGGTCGGTGCTGTTGAAGATGATCGACTCGATGTCGGCGTCGATGATTCCCACCCGGCCGCCGGGGCGGGTGACCCGGACCATCTCGGCCAGCGCGGCGCGGGCGTCGGGCACGTGGATGAGCATCCGCTCCGTCCGGCAGGCATCGAACGTGTCATCGTCGAAGCGGAGCTTCTGGGCGTCGCCGGTCTCGAACTCGACGGGCAGATCGGTCCCCGCCGACCGCTGGCGGGCGACGCCGATCATGGTCTGGCTGAGGTCCATCCCCACCGCCCGTCCGCCGGGGAGCACCCGGGCCGCCAGGTCCCGGGTCTGGTCGCCGGTGCCGCAGCCGAGGTCGAGCAGGGCCGCCCCGGGACCCAGCATCAGGCGATCGGCGACGAGGCGCCGGCCGGCGTCGATCCCACCGCAGTTCGCCACCACGTCCATGCAGGCGGCGAGGGCGGCCGGGTCGGCGGCCGAGTCGACTTCGGTGTAGTGCGACGCGTGCCACGTGTCCATGGGATCCTTCCGCCGCCTTGCGCCTGGCCCACACAAGCGCTTGTTTCGCAGCGTACCCGACGCCTCCCGGTCAGAGCGAGACGTGTGTCAACCTGGCACTGTCGCCAAGCCGGGCCGCAGCGTACTGTGGCCTGATGAGCCAACACCTGATGGTCGGCTAGGTATGCGGCCCTCCGACACCCAGCTGGCGGTTGAGAAGGGCGTTCGTCTGGAACCGCTGCGTGAGGCGGTCCTGGCGGAAGGCGCAGACCTCAAGTCCGACGAAATCGTCGCGCTGGTCAAGAAGGCCGTGGCGTACAGACCGACCACCGTGGCCGACATCTGCCTCTACACCGACCTGTCGGAAGAGGAAGTTCTCCGGGTCTGGGGCGAGATCATCGAGCAGCGATTCTCCTAGGGCTCACCGCCTCCACCTAGAGCGAGAGGATGTCGCGGGTCTCGCGGAAGTACAACGTGGCGGTCCCGACGTCGGTGACGGTGACCTCGTGGCGGACGTAGCGCCGGCCCCGCTTCTCGAACTTGTCGACGGCCTCGGCCCGGATCCGGACGGTGGCGCCGACGGGGATCGGGGCCAGGATCTCCGAGTCGTGGAACGTGTGGATGGAGCCGATGGCGAACGGCTTGGTGTGGTCGAACTGGACCGACAGCACGAAGTGGGAGACGAGCATCGGCGGGACGATGGCACCGCCGAAGGGCGACTCCCCGTCGATGTACCAGGTGTTCATCTTCCAGCCTTCGTACCAGGGGTTGTAGTCCTCGATGCCGTCGGCGTAGAGGATGACCAGCTCGGGGGTGATGTGCAGCTCCCGCTCGAGGACGTCGCCGACCTCGACCATGTCCCAGTAGGTCTGGCACTCCTCGTTGAGGCTGTCGACGAAGGCCCGGGTCTGGGCGATCTGGATCTCGGTCATGGGCCGCAGGGCGTCGGTCTCCATCGGACTCACACCTCCACGTCGACTTCGACAAAGCCGACCGTCTTCTTCTCGCCGGCCTCGTTCTCGGCCCAGATGTCGACCGTGAAGCGGAACCCGTCGCCCTTCGGCGTCTTCTCCCGCACCACGCCGTGGGTGACGATCACCTCGTTGGCCGAGATCGAGGCGATGTAGCGGCAGACCATGCGGGCACCGGTGAAGAAGCTCGGCCCGAAGTGGTTCACGCACATCTCGGCCAGGTACGCCGACGACATCTCGCCCGTCTGGATCGGCGCCTTGAGGCCGGTCTCGGCGGCGTAGACCGGGTCCCAGTGGTTGGGGTTGAAGCGGCCCCACACCCGGGAGCCCATCAGCTGGATGGCCGCCTTCTTCTTGACCCCGATCAGCTCGTGGCCGACGGGTGTGTCGCGGGTTACCGGCATGCTCGGACCTTTCTGCGTCATTCCCGGGGGAGGCCCAGGATCCGCTCGGCGAGGATGTTCTTCTGGATCTCGTCGGTGCCGCCGCCGATGCGGCCACTGGGGGCGCCGAGGACGAACTCGGCCCAGGCGTAGGTGCCCCACTCGCCGCAGTCGGCGGCCAGCCGGGGGCCGTCGAGGGCGGTGGCGATCTCGACCATCAGGCTCTGCGTCTGGCCGAGGAAGAGCTTGGCGATCGAGTGGGCGGGGCCGGGGTTGTGCCGGGCCCGCAGCCGGCTGTAGCGGGTGATCTGGCTGCGGATCCACAGCTGGGCCAGCTGCTGGCGGACGACCGGGTCGTCGTTGGCGCCGGTGTGGCGGGCCAGGTCGAAGAGCCGCCGGGTGGTGGAGAACCCCGACGAGGCCCGGCCGCCGCCGATGGCCGCCCGTTCGTTCATGAGCGTGGTCAGCGCCACCGGCCAGCCGCCGTCGACGTCGCCGAGGCGGTGCCAGTCGGGGATGCGTACGTCGGTGAGGAACACTTCGTTGAACGACGTGCCACCGGTCATCTGGCGCAGGGGACGGATCTCGATTCCGGGGCTGTGCATGTCGACGAGGAACATGGTGAGGCCCTGATGGCGCGCCGCGCCGGTGCGGGTGAGCAGCAGCCCGAGATCGCTGTAGTGGGCGCCGGACGTCCACACCTTCTGGCCGCTGACGAGCCACGCGTCGCCGTCCGGCACCGCCTTGGTGGCGACGGCGGCGAGGTCGGAGCCGGCGCCGGGCTCGGAGAACAGCTGGCAGCCGACGAGGTCGCCCCGCCACAGCGCCCGCAGGTAGCGGCGCTTGGCCTTCTCGGTGCCGTGGGCCAGGATCGTCGGCGCCACCATGCCGAGCCCGACGAGGAACAGGTTGGCGCCGGTGGGCACGTCGAAGCCGCCCTCCAGCTCGGCCCAGACCCGCTCGAAGCTCGGGGGTAGGCCGCGGCCACCGTACTCCGGCGGGCCGCTCAGCCACCCGAAGCCGGCGTCGAAGCACGCCGCCCGCCACGCCCGGGCCTCGGCCAGCTCCCGGCGGTCCTCCTCCGGGGTGCTCTCCCGGAACAGCCCGACCCGGTCGGAGCCCTCCCCCCAGCCGGCCTCGACCGCCCGGCGGGGAACGGCGCTGGCGGCCAGGAAGGCACCCGCCTCGGCCCGGAACTCGGCTTCTGTGGTCAACCGCCCGCCTGGCGCCGGGCTTCCCAGGCCGTGCGTGCTTCCGGTGTCCCGGCCGCCAGCGCATCGGCCAGCGCCCGCTCCTCGCGCCAGTCGTCGTGCAGGAGCTTCCAACCGTGCCGCAGCCGCTCCACCTCGGCCTCGGCCAGCTCGGCCCGGATCTGGGCCAGGTCCAGCGCTTCGTCGGGCACCAAGGAGAGGTGGGCCGCCGCCGTCATGTCGACCCCCATTTCGGAGGGCGCTTCTCGACCAGCGCGGCGAGGCCTTCCGGGCCTTCGGGGCCGGAGAACCCGCCGAGGATCTCGTAGGCCAGCGAGAGGTCGAAGTGGGGACCGGCGCTGCGCAGCCAGCCGTTGAGGGCGTGCTTGGTCCAGCCGATGGCCCAGGCCGGCCCGTCCCGCAGCTCGCGGGCGATCTCCAGGGCGGTCTTGTGGAGCTCCTCGTCGGGCACGCACATCGAGACGAGCCCGATGCGTTCGGCCTCCGCCCCCAGGACGGTGCGCCCGGTGAGGAGATAGAGCTTGGCCTTGGCCATGCCGCACAGGAGGGGCCAGACCATCACGGCGTGGTCGCCGGCGGCGACGCCGAGCCGGACGTGCCCGTCGAGGATCTTGGCCCCGGGGGTGACGATGCAGATGTCGGCCAGCAGCGCCACCGACAGGCCGGCGCCGACCGCCGCCCCGTCCACCGCCGCCACGACCGGCTTGGAGCAGTTGACGACGCCGTAGACGATGTCGCGGACCTCCCGCACCATCTTCGCCCGGGCATCCCAGCCGTCGACGACATCACGGATCATTCCGAAGTCGCCGCCGGCCGAGAACGTCCCGCCCTCCCCGGCGACCAGCGCCACCTTGACGGCGTCGTCGCCGTCGATGTCACGGAAGATCGTCGAGAGCTCGCTGTGCTGACCGGGTGTCACGGAGTTCATCGACCCGGGATTGGAGAACAGGATCCGCAGCACGCCGGGCTCGGGGAAGTCGCACCGCAGATGCTCGTAGTGGCGGTAACCGCTCATGCGGGGGTCGGCTCCAGGCCGGGCAGGATGCCCATCATCACGGCCGTCGACGCCTTCTGGCGCAGGGGGATCGTGGCCTGGTAGACGTCGGAGTGGTACCAGGCGAGGGCGGCCTCCATGGTCTCGAACTCGACGATGGCGCTGCCGCCCGGCATCTCGTCGCCTTCGAGGTGGACGGCCCCGCCACCGGCGATGACCCGCCCCCCGGCGGGGGCGATGGTCGGGAGACCGTGGCGCTGGTACTCGGCGTAGGCCTCGGGGTCCTCGACGGCGATGTGGGCCACGATGTAGACGGGCACGGGCTCAGCCCGCCTCTTCGAGGGCCCGGCGGACGAGCACCCGGGCGAGGTGGGCCCGGTAGTCGGGGTCGGCGTTGAGGTCGCGGGGCGGCTCGGTCCCCTCGGCCGCCTGCTGGGCGGCGTCGGCGATCGACGCCCCGCCGGCCAGCGCCTGCTCCACCGCCGTGGCCCGCAGCGGCGCCGGGCCCATGTTCACCAGGGCGATTCCGGTACTGCCGTTGCGCACGGCGGCGACGCCGACGATGGCCCAGTCGAGGGCCCGCCGGTTGAACTTCTGGAACGACCAGCGGGCCCCGGGCGCCTTGGGGAGACGGATCTCGGTCAGCAGCTCGTCGGGCTGCAGTGCCGTCTCCAGGAAACCGGTGAAGAAGTCGGTGGCGGGGATGGTGCGTTCGCCGTTCGGCCCCCGGGCAACGAACGAGCCGCCCAGGGCGAGGACCACGGCCGGCATGTCCGACGCCGGGTCGCCGTGGGCCATCGAGCCGCCGATCGTTCCGCGGTGGCGGACCTGGGGGTCGCCGATGAGCCCGGCAACGTGGGCCACGATCGGCAGCTCGGCCTGCAGGAGCCCGTCCGTCTGCAGCATCCGGTACCGGGTCAGGGCGCCGATGGCGATCTCGCCCCCGTCGTCGCGGACGTAGGAGAGCTCGCGGAGCGGACCGACGTCGATGACGACCGACGGGGAGGCGAGCCGCAGCTTCATGAGCGGCACCAGCGAGTGGCCGCCGGCCAGGAGCTTGGCCTCGTCGCCGTGCTCGG
>DASYFF010000144.1:0-1786 GCA_036498605.1 Acidimicrobiia bacterium
ACCCCGACGACCCCCGGCGGGCCGACGCCCACCCCGACCCCGGTGAACCTCCCGCCGGGCACCTACCCGGCGAACTACTCCTCCTCGGCCCTGACGACCTTCGGCTCGGCCCTCGACACCGCGACCTACGGCACGACCAACCCGCTGCCCTTCGCCCAGATGGTCGAGTCGGTGGTGGAGCTCGGCGACAAGGTCTATGTGGCCGGCGACTTCACCAACATGGTCGACCCCTCGAACGGCGAGGCTCCGGCGTCGCCCGCTCTCCCCTACCTCGCCGTCCTCGACAAGAGCACCGGGAAGCCCGACCCCTCCTCGCCGTTCAACACGGCCGCCCTCCAGCCGGACGGGATCGTCATGTCGCTGGCCGCCTCGCCCGACGGGAAGACCCTCTACGCCGGTGGGCACTTCAGCCACATCGGCGGCGGCGCCAGTCTGCGGGTGGCGGCCCTCGACCTCGCCTCCGGCCATCTGCTGGGGAGCTGGTCGTCCCCGTCGCCCGACGCGGCGGTCAACGCCGTGACGCTGAGCCCGGACGGCCACCACCTCTACATCGGCGGGTCCTTCTCCCACCTTGGCATGGCCCCCGCCACCTACCTGGCGGAGCTCGACGCCACGACCGGCGCCCAGATCCCGGCCTTCGGTTCGCTGACCGACTACGGCGGCTACTTCAGCGGCCACGGCGGCGCCCGGGTCGAGCCGCCCACGACCGTCCACGCCAGCGTCCGCGACCTCGACCTCTCCAAGGACGGCACGACCCTGCTGGCCGGCGGCGACTTCCTGCACTTCGGGGTCCAGAGCGACCCGACCAAGAACCATGCCGGGATCATCGCCGTCGACCCCACCACGGGCCAGATGACGCCGTGGCAGCCGGTCAACACCCGGCCCGTCTTCCAGATCACCAACAGCGTCCTCGACCCGGCCACCTTCTACACCGCGGCCGGCGGGGCCGGAGGCAACGTCCAGGTCTTCCATCTCAACGGGAGCACCGCTCCGCAGTGGAAGGTGGAGGTGGACGGCGACGGCACCGGTGTGGCCGTGACCGACCACGAGGTCTTCCTGGTCGGCCACTTCGGCCACGTGGCGGCCAGCGCCAAGGACGTCTGCCCCGTCCCGACGAGCCCGAACGGAAACACCGTGTCGTGCGACTTCGGCAACCAGAACCGGACCAACCACCTGGCGGCCTTCGACCTCAACGGCAAGCTCCTCGGGAACTTCACCGCCCAGGCCAACACTCCGAAGGGCCCGCAGTTCGCCTACCTGGGCGCCCAGGCCCTCTACGTCGGCGGCGACTTCACCGGTGTCGCCTCCGCCCCCAACCCGACCGGCGCCGTGAACTCGTACCGCAAGCAGCCCGGCCTGGCCATCTACCCCGCCTGCCCCTCCTCCGCCGCCTGCTGAGCGGGCCCCGCGGGCCGAATTCCACCAATTGGTTCCTCCGGCCGGTCAGACTGACGGCGCCCATCTGCGAGCGGAGGAGAACACCTGTGAATCGTCGTGAACTGGTTACGGCAGTCGCCGCCCACACCGGCGCCGATACGAAAACGGTGGACGGGATCCTGAAGGGTTTCACCGATGTGGTGACGGCCACCGTGGCCAAGGGCGACCCCGTGGTCCTGACCGGGTTCGCCAAGTTCGCCAAGATCCAGACCAAGGCCCGCATGGGCCGCAACCCGGCCACCGGCGAGGCCATCAAGATCAAGGCGTCGAAGAAGGCCCGCATCACCCCCCTGAAGGGGTTCAAGGACGTGGTGCTCGGCGTGGCACCGGCCCCCAAGCTGGCCAAGGC
>DASYFF010000145.1:0-13816 GCA_036498605.1 Acidimicrobiia bacterium
TAGCATAAGTTCGACATGTCAAGTGCCCAAGGCACTATCGATGTCGAATGATCGCTAACGCGCCGGCAGCCGGAAGCGGACGTCGACGCGCCCCTCCACCGGCTGGAACGTGGCCCCGAAGCTCCCGCCCCGGCTCATGACCGCCGCCTGCCGGTCAGCCTGGTCGAGGTCGAGCCCGATGACCGTGCCGTGGGCCTCGGCGTTGCGGGCGATCCGCCCGCCGACGGCCACCGCGCTGGCGCTCATCCCGTAGGACGGGGTCGCCGTCGGAACGACGTCGGTGGCCGACCAGGTGACGTGGTAGCCGTTGCCCCGCTCGAAGTAGTCGATCTTGGCGTTGGCCAGCGTCGGGCTGAGCTGCAGCTCGCCGGCCACCAGCTCGTGGGTGAACCCCGAGCCCGTGCACTGCCGCTCCCGGTCGGCGTCGTGGACGAAGACGCAGGCCCCCACTCCGACGACGGCGATGCCGCTCCCGTTGAGACTGGTGACCGGCTGGTAGACCTCGGCGAAGGCGAACGTCTGGGCCGAGCGGGGCGTGTCGGGGGGGAAGGTCCAGACGGCCGAGGCCCGGAACCCGCCGAACATCCCGCTGACGTCGACCGGGGCCGCCGACGCCGGAACCCCCAGCGCCAGCCCGGCGCCGGCCAGTGCGACGGCGGCGCCGGCGGCGGCCCGTCTCACCGGCCGGTGCAGCCGGGGCCCCGGCCCTCGACGAAGGCCCGGGCCGCGGCCTCGAACTCCTTGGTCGACATGCCCAGGATCATATTGGTCGCCTCGGTGTCGAGGAACTCCCCGAGGGGCTCGGTGAGCGAGGCGGCGAAGTTGGCCTTCATCAGTCCCAGGGCCGTGGCCGGCCCCCGGGCGAGGCGCTCGGCCAGCGCCCCGGCATCAACGGTGAGGGACTCGGGCGCCGCCACCGCCGTCACCAGCCCGAGGCGCAGCGCCTGCTCGGCCGTGATCGGCTCGTCGAGGAGGTAGAGCTCCTTGGCCCGGGCCAGGCCCAGCAGCCGGACGGCAAACCACGTCCCGCCGAAGTCGCCGGGCACGCCGAGGCGGCTGAAGGCCGAGGCGAGGGTGGCCGTGGCCGACATCACCCGGAAGTCGCAGGCCAGGGCCAGCGACAGCCCGGCGGCCGCAGCGGTCCCGTTGATGGCGGCGATCGTCGGCTTCTCCATGGCGTGGAGCAGCCATGAGATGCGGTGGAGCCGGATCAGACGGTCCCGCTGCTCCGCCTCGGTGAGGCGGTTCCTGTTGTCTTCCAGGAGGTGGTGGATGTCGCCGCCGGCGCAGAAGGCCGGGCCCGTCCCGGTCAGCACGACCACCCGGGCCGAAGGGTCGTCGGCGGCCTCCTCGCAGACTTCGAGGAGCTCCCCGAGCAGCGGGTAGGTGAGGGCGTTGCAGCGCTCGGGCCGGTTCAGCCGGATCCAGGTCACCGGCCCGCGGTGCTCGACGACAATGGCTCCCCCCACGGCCACGAGGATCGCGCGCCCGGTCAGGCCCTGTAAACCTTTTCGGGGGACACCCCCGAGCCCCCGGGTAGATCTCTAGTTGATCGCCCGGCCCCGCCCCTCCCAGAAGGGGGCCCGCAGCTCCCGCTTGAGGACCTTCATCACCGCCGACAGCGGGAGTGGCTCGGCCCGGAAGCCGACCGACTTCGGCACCTTGTAGCCGGCCACCGCCTCCCGGGCGTGGGCGATGATCTCCTCGGCCGTGGGGCTCGCCCCGGGCCGGGGCACGACCACGGCGTGCACGGCCTCCCCCCACGTGTCGTCGGGGATCCCGATGACCGCCACCTGGGCCACGCCGGGGTGGGAGGCGATGGCGTTCTCCACCTCGACGCAGTAGACGTTCTCCCCGCCGGTGACGATCATGTCCTTGGCCCGGTCGACGAGGAACAGGTAGCCGGCGTCGTCGAGGTAGCCGACGTCACCGGAGTGGTACCACCCGCCGGCCAGGGCGGCGCCCGTCTCCTGCGGCCGGTTCCAGTACTCCCGGAGGAAGTTGCCGCCCCGGACGCAGACCTCCCCCACCTGCCCCACGCCGACCGGCGCGTTCGCCTCGTCGCGGATGCTGAGCTCGACCCCGGGGAGGGCCCGCCCGGCCGAGGTCAGCAGCTCGCCGCCCCGGCGGTGGTCGGCGCCGGTCAGCAGCGTGACCAGCGTCGAGCCCTCGGTCATCCCGTAGCCCTGGACGAGCTCGAGGTCGGGCAGGGCGGCGGCCAGCCGCCCGAGGAGGGCGGTCGGCATGGGCGACGCGCCGTAGAGCAGCCGTCGCAGCGACGCCAGCCGGGCCGGGTCGAAATCCGGGTGGGACAGCACCATGTTGATCATCGTGGGGACCATGACGGTCGAGCCGATGCCGTACCGCTCCACGGCGTCCATCGAGGCGACGGGATCGAAGGCGGGCAGGATGACCGACTGCACGCCGAAGGCCGGTGCGCCCATGATGGCCAGCATCGAGGCGCCGTGGAACAGCGGCGTCTGGACGAGGAAGGGCCACTCCCGGACCCAGGGCACCACCATGGCGCAGTGGTACTGGTTGAGGACCTCGGCCCGCTGCTCGAGCAGGACGCCCTTGGGCAGCCCCGTCGTCCCGCCGGTGTACATGAGGACGACGGGATCGTCCTCCTCCGGTTCGGGGGGCACGTCGGCGACACCGGTCCCGACGACGTCATCGAGCGTCAGGTCGTGGGGGACGTCGCCGTCGCCGCACAGCACCACGGTCTCGATCCCGGCCCGCTTCCGGACCCGGTCGATCGTCTCCGCGAACGTGGCGTCGACGAAGCACACGCGGCTGGCCGAGTCGGCCAGGACGAAGGCCAGCTCCTCGTCGGAGAACCGGAGGTTCAGCGGGTTGATGACCGCCCCGCCGAGCAGGGCGGCGTGCCACAGCTCGATGTAGGGCAGGCCGTTACCGGCCAGCACCGCCATCCGGTCGCCCCGGGCCAGCCCGAGCTCGGCCCGCAGCCCCGACGTCAACCGGGCGACCCGTTCGAGGTGCGCCTCGAACGTCGTCCGCCCGCCGGTGCCCGCATCGATGTAGGCGCAGTCCGACGCGTGTCGCTCGACCGCCGGAACCAGCAATCGGTGGAAGATGAGCTCCTTCACCGCCCTCCCTCAGCCTGGTCAGCCCCAGGTCATCATGCTAGCATCCATTAACTTATGGACGCCGTGTTCGACCGCACCATCGAACGGCAGCTGGAGGAGATCACCACGATCGCCAACGGCGCCGCCGACCCGGCCGACGCCCTGCAGCAGATGGTGCTCCATCATCTCGGTTTCGCCCTCGACGACCGCGAGCATCTCGCCTCCTGGCGGGAGGAGTTCCGCACGCTCCCCGCCGAGGACGCCTGGCGGCTGCGGCGCATGCAGCGACTGTACGTCGAGGAGTGGGTCCAGGTGGTGGGCGAGGTCCGGCCCGACCTGAGCGACGCCGAGGCCCGGGCCGCCGTCCACGCCACCCTGGCCCTGCTCCACTCGCCGACGGAGTACAAGAGCGGGCTGCCCAACGACGCACTGGCGCCGCTGCTGACCAGCATGGCCCTCGGCGCCCTCCAGGGTGTCGACCGTGACGCTCTGCAACGCTCCGTGGCCACTGATGCCCCGCAGTGACCGAATGCTAACGTTGTGATCGTGGCCGAACGTGCGAAGAAGGAAGTGGTGAAGCGACCGACCCAGACCCGGCGGCGCACGTCCGTCCGCCGCCAGGAACTGATCGCCGCCGCCGCCCGCCTCTTCGCCTCCCGGGGCTACTACGCGGTCACGGTCGACGACATCGGCGAGGCCCTCGGGCTGTCGGGCCCGGCCCTGTACCGTCACTTCCCCAGCAAGGAAGCGCTGCTGGTGGCGGTGTTCGACCAGGTGATCGAGAACCAGCGGGACCAGATCCGCGGCGTCCTGGGCGAGGCGTCCGACCCTCCTGCCGCCCTCGAGGCGATGGTCCGCCTCCACGTCAAGTTCGCCGTGGAGCAGCGGGAGAACATGGCGGTCTGGCGCCAGGAGTTCCACCACCTGCCCGACGCCGACAGCTGGCGGCTGCGCCGGGCCCAGCGGCTCTATGTCGAGGAGTGGGTCCACGTGATCCACGAGCTGCGGCCGGAGCTCAACGACGCCGGGGTGCGGGCCCTGGTCCACGGGGTGCTGGGCCTGCTCCAGTCCCCGTCCGACTTCCAGAGCGGCCTGGCCGACGAGGGCGTGATCAACCTCCTGATGAGCATGGCCGTGGCCGCCGTCTTCCAGGCCAGCACCGAGCCGCTCGACTTCCCGGCGCTGGCGGCCAAGAGCCGCAGCGCCGCCCGTACGGCCTAGCCGGCGGCGTCGAGGGCGGCGACCGGGACGGGCTCGGGACGGGCCATCCGGTCGATCAGGTTCGCCCAGTGACCGGGGCGGTGCTCGTACGGGGCGTAGAGCGCCACGCGGTCGACGAGGTCGCCGTAGCGCCGCTGGACGGCGGCGCTGACGTCGTCACAGGTGGCGTCGACCGAGAAGGCGGCCATGATCTCGTCGGGCACGAGCTCGCTCATCTCCGGCCAGCGCCCCAGCTTCGACAGCCGGTTGAGCTCGCTCTGGAGGTCGCCCCAGCCGTGGACCTCGAGCACCCTGCGGTAGGCCGGAGTCGAGCCGTAGAAGGCGATCTGCTGGCGGACGGCGTCGCGGGCGGCGACGATCTCCTCCTCGGTGCGGCCGGTGACGACGAAGAGGACGAGGCAGACCTCGAGCTCCTCCCGCCGGCGCCCGGACCGGGCCAGGCCCCGCTCGAGCGCCGGCAGCGTCACCTGGCGGAGGAAGCGCTCGGTGGCGAAGCTGTGGACGAAGAGGCCGTCCCCCACGGCCCCGACGACCTCGGTCATCGTCTGCCCCACCGCACCGAGGAATACCTTCGGCGGTCCGTGGCCCGTCGGCCCGGGGTTGTACTCGGCCGGCATCGAGACGTGGCGGTGGAACCGGCCTTCGAAGTCGAGCGGGGCGCCCTCGTTCCAGCACCGCCAGATGGCCCGGACCGCCAGCACCAGTTCCTCCATGCGGGCGGCAGGATGCGACCACTCGGCGCTGAAGCGGTTCTCGATGTGGGCCCGGACCTGGGAGCCGAGGCCGAGGATGCACCGGCCCCCCGACAGCGCCTGGAGGTCGTGGGCCGTCTGGGCCAGGTGGATCGGGTTGCGGGGCAGGGCCACCGCCACCGACGTCCCGATCTCCAGCCGGCGGGTGTGCTCGGCGGCGATGGCCAGCGGCAGGAACGGGTCCCGCCGGACCTCGGCCGTCATGATGCCGTCGTAGCCGAGGTCCTCGACCTCCCGGGCCAGGCGGCCGACACCAGCCAGGCGCGGCTCCGACAGCAGCGCGTCGAACTTCACCGGGCCCCCGTGTCGACCAACCGGATCGGTGCCGGAGGGGCGAGGTGCGACCGGCCCCCGTCGAGGAAGGCGGCGACCCCCTCCCGGAACTCCGCCCCGTTCCACAGGGAGCGGAACTCCCGCTCCTCGGCGTCGAGGTGCCGGCCCAGGTCGTGGGTCGGGGCCAGGTCGACGAGGCGCCGGGTGGCGAGCAGCGAACCGGTCGGCACGTGGCGGACCCGCCAGGCCAGGGTCATGGCCGCGGCCAGGGCTTCCCCGTCGTCGACGACGGCGGTGGCGAGGCCCTGGGCGAGGAGGGTCGGGGCGTCGAGCGCCTCGTTGAGCAGGAGCGCGGCGGTGGCCCGGATCCCGCCGAGGGCCCGGGCCAGGAAGTACGAGACCCCGGCATCGGGCGAGGCGCCCATGACCAGCGAGCCGGGCACCAGCACCGCCGAGCGGCCGAGGACCAGGAGGTCGGCGGCCAGGGCCAGACCCATCCCGCCGCCGACGGCCGCGCCCTCGATCGCCGCCACCACCGGCATCGGAAGGGCCCGCAACCGCAGCACGATGGCGTGCAACCTCGCCACCATCGGCCCGAGCACGGCTTCGGCGTCGCCCTCGACCGCCGCCCGCAGGGCCCCGAGGTCGGCCCCGGCGCAGAAGCCCCGGCCGGCGCCGGTCAGGACCAGCGCCCCCGCCCGGTCGAGCACCGGGGAGTCGAGGGCCGCCCACAGCCCGTCGAGGAGGTCGTCGGAGACGGCGTTGCGGACGGCCGGGCGCGACAGCACGAGGCGGGCGATGCCGTCGACGACGTCGAGCCGGACCGGCTCGTCAGCCCCGAGCTGGATCTCGTCCATCCCGCCCTCTCGTCCCGGCGGGCCGTCGGCCCGGCCACGCTAGTCAACATTAACATACCGGAACTGCGATGCGATCGGCCAGCCCGGCGTACCGGCTGCGGAACGCCTCGTCGAGGTCGGCCGACACCCCGGGCGGGGTCGGCAGCCCCACCGACACCTCGACCTCGGCCCGCGTGCGCCCGGAGCGGCGGAGGCCCCGCTCCAGCGCGGGCACGATGACCTCGGCCAGTTCCGCCTCCCGGGCCGGGCCGGTGACGAACAGCCCGTCGGCCACTTCCCCCGCCACCTCGGCCATCGCCGCGTCACCCCCGGCCAGGAAGACCCGGGGCGGCCCCCACCCGGTGGGGCCGGGATCGAAGGCCGGGGTCATCAGTGTGTGGCGGTAGAACTCGCCCTCGAATCGCAGCGGAAGGCCGTCGTTCCACGTCGCCCAGATCGCCCGGAGGGCGAGCACGATCTCCCGCATCCGGGCCGCGGGCTCCGACCACGGAACCCCGAAGCGCTGCTCGGCGTCGTCCCGGTCGACGGCCCCCAGCCCCAGGGTGAGCCGCCCTCCGCAGTAGCTCTGCAGGTCGTGGCCGGCCTGGGCCAGGTGCATCGGGCTCCGCGGATGGGCGACCACCACCCGGGTCCCCAGCTCCAGGAACTCGGTGTGTTCGGCGGCCAGCGTGAGGGCCAGGAAGGGATCGTGGCGCGATTCCGACACCAGGAGGCCGGAGAAGCCCAGCGCCTCCGCCTCCCGGGCCAGCCCGCCGACCCGTTCGAGGTCGGTGGGCGGCAGGATGGCGTCAATCTTCAACCGACCCTCCAACCGCTCCGCTTGTTTGTACCGCTTAACTTACCCGGCATCCGTGGCCGGAGGCAAGCTCAGCCTTGGCAGCGGCTGCTAGTCTGGATTAACTTGTACCGGTGCGAGGGCCGCCGGCCCCGCCAGTATCGGAGGGCTGCGATGAGCGTGTTCAAGAACGAGGACGAGGTCTACACCTACATCGGGAAGGTGTTCGAGATGGCCGTCGCCGACCCCGCCTTCATCGAGGCCACCAAGGACAGCGGCCTCGTCGTCAAGCTCATCCAGACCGACCCGGCGGCCACGATCCTCATCGACTTCCCGGGCCAGAAGGTCACCTGTGGTGAGGCCGCCCAGAGCGGCGCTTCCACCGTTGACCTGCGCTGGACGTCCGACGACAGCCACAGGTTCTGGCTCGGCAAGCTCAACCTCACCCTGGCCATGGCCCAGCGCAAGGTGAAGATGGAGGGGTCGCGGACCAAGGCCCTCAAGCTCCTCCCGCTGACCAAGCCCCTCTTCGCCAAGTACGAGCAGCTGCTGCGGGAGTCGGGCCGCCAGGATCTCATCGGCTGACCTGGTTGACGACCCCCGTCCCTTTTGGTTAATTTGAACTAACTTCGTCGTCAGCAGAGCCCGGGAGGATGCAGTGCACATCGTCGAGATGAGCCGCGAGGAGCAGGACCAGGCCATCGACAAGGCCCGTGAGGTGGCGGCCGAGTTCCGTCGCCTGGGCCCGGCCGCCGACGAGCAGAACACCTTCTGCTACGAATCGGCGCCCATCATGAAGGACAGCGGCCTGGTCGGCCTGTGCGTCCCCAAGGAGTACGGCGGTCTCGGCGCCGACATCTGGACGGTGTCGCGCGTGGCCACCGAGCTGGCCCGGGGCGACGGCGGCATCGCCCTGTCCTACAACATGCACTACATCATGGTCGGCATCATGCTCGGCCTCCTGACCGACGAGCAGAAGAAGGAGTGGCTGCCCCGGATCGCCGACGGCGACATCCTGTGCGGGACGTTCAGTGAGGCCCGGGGCTTCGGCGGCCTGGCCGACACCCGGGCCGTCCCCCAGCCCGAGGGTGGCTGGCGGCTCTACGGGAAGAAGACGTGGGGCACCCTGTCGGAGGTCTCCGAGATCTGGTCGGGCAGCGCCACCATCACCGACGCCGACGGCAACCTCCCCGAGGACTTCGAGACCCGCGTCGCCAACGAGCACAACTTCATCGCCGAGTTCAACTGCGGCGACGTCGAAGGCGTTCGCATCGAGAAGACGTGGGACGCCCTGGGCATGAAGGCCACCGGCACCCACACCATCCACTTCGACGGCTACTACATTCCCGAGAGCGGCGACGCAGGTGAGATGCGGGGCGGGATCCTGGCCAACCTGGAGTGGGCGTCGCTGACCTTCGCCAGCGTCTACCTCGGCGTGGCCCTCCACGTCTACGACGAGACCAAGGACATCCTCGTCAAGAAGCACCTCGGCCCGACCTTCGCCGCCAGCGTGGGCGCCGACATCGCCACCAAGGACCTGGGCTACATCCGGGACGGGATCGGCTGGATGAAGGTCAAGAACGAGACCGCCCAGCGGGTCCTGCACTCGACCTGCCAGCAACTCATCGACGGCGAAGACGAGAACTGGGACCCGATGATGCGCGTGCCACTCATCGGCATCGCCAAGGTCTTCTGCACCGAGAACTGCCTCGACGTCGTCCGCAAGGCCATGCACCTCGTCGGCGGGATGTCGTACCGCAAGGGACACCCGCTCGAGCGCCTCTACCGTGACGCCGCCGCCGGCCCCTTCCAGCCGCTGACCGAGGAGCAGACCTACATGGTCATCGGCGACACCGAGCTCGCCGGCGACTGAGGGGCGTCGCCCCGAAATTTGGGCCCGGGACCGCCTGCTCTCCCCCGACGAGCGGTCCCGGGCCCATTCACGTCGGTCGCTACCTGACTCTGATCCAGCCCTCCCGCCTGTTACTCCGAGGGACCCCGAACCGGGTCTCGGCCTCTTCTCGATACTCGGAGCGGAGCTTCTCCAATCGATCGTCGGGTGCGCCTTTCAGTGGAAGCTCATGTGGTAGGCGATCGTCGTACTCCATCGTCTTCATGAGGTGCGCGTCCCCGACGAGCCGGCGGTGATAGTCGTCGGGGACCCTGGTGTACCCGGTCACGTCGGAGCTCAGGCCGTAGAGACGGGCCGAGTTGAGGCCGAGCACCTTGCGCTTCATCTCCGGCGTGATCTCGGGATACCCGTAGCGGGCCCGGAACTCCTCGGGGATCTGGAGCCGCCAGAAGGCCTCGATCTGCCATTGGGGGCTCCCGTAGAAGGTGCTGTCGGTGCCCCACACGATCCGATCGGCGCCGAGGTATTTGAACAGGATGCCCATGAGGTGGGCGCAGACGGTGGGGAAGGTCACGACGGACGAGGCGAAGATCGTGCCGAGCTCGGCGTAGACATTCGGATAGGGCGCGACGAGCTGGGCGAACTCGGTGGTGTCCTTGATATCGGGGACGCCGTCGCGCAACCGCCCCGACCGCACGTCCTCCGAGGCGTCGTAGGCGAAGAAGGCCGGGCGGATACAGGAGTGGTAGATGACGAAGTTCAGACCCGGGAAGGCCGCGGCCGCCGCCGGGATGTCGGTGGCGAAGGCCGAGTCGCCGAGACCCTTGTGCACGTTGACACAATTGAGCCCGGGCTTTTCGCGACGGTGTTTCCCGTACGCGTCCTGGATGAAAGCGAACGTCGGGAAGGCGAGTTCCTCGTCGTCGAACCTCCAGTACTCGAACGGAGCATCGGAATCCTTCTCACGCTTGGCGTTGGGTACCTGATAGCCCTTCCAGCTGTCGGGGCTGAACCGGTCAATCTGCTCCTGGAGATACCACAGGTTTCCCGGGCCCATGTACATGAGACCGTGGCTGAGGGCCCGGGTCGACCCCGCCATGGCATTGATGAACTCGCGACAGGCGAAGTTCTGCTCCGCGGTCACGAAGGCCTCCTGCGGCCTGGCCTCGTAGACATTCCTGGCCGTGGCCGGAACGTTCGGCACATTGGCCACCGACGCGGCCACGTTGGCGACCATGTTGATGTTGCTGATGAGAGCAACGGTCGTCTGGCTCTCGAAATAGAAGTACTTGATGAAGTTCGGGAGCCAGAACTCGGTGTCGTCCAGGTTGGTCCGCCCGAGCAATGCCGGGTTCCAGTTCGCCCAGACCTCGCCGTGTTCGTCAGGGTGGTTCCCGGGGTTCCAGGGGTTCGAGACGAACGGCGACTTCGGCAACCGGGCGTCCTCGCCCTGGGCGAGGACCCGCAGGCTGAGGGCGGGGATGTGCCCGAGGTCCCCGTAGTTGCCCCGGACGAGGTGGCACTGATCGTCGAACACGAACAGGTCCGAAGGCGGGCCGTCGGCGACGAAGGCGGCATGATCGAAGCCGGCGTCCTTCCCCACCCGAAACAGCGTGTCGCCGAAGGCGTAATCCCGAAAGACCTCGTTCAAGGCCACGAAGGAAGCGGCCAGACCGACCGACGTCATCAGGAACTGGCGTCGGCTGAGGTTGAGCCGCTTCGGCACGCTGTTCAGGGCATCCAGCACCCGGGCCTCGACCTGCTGCTGACGGGATGTCTGCAGGAACGGCGGGAAGTACTCCTCGTTCGACACCAGATGCGTCGGAATCGGTAGCCCCAAGGGGTCGACCTCGGAGGCGGGCCTGCACCTGGCCAGCTCCTGTGGCGTCATCTCCGGATGGCTGTGAGCCTGCCGCCGCTTCATCGCCCGCCCCCTGGCGCGGCCGTCGCCCCGAGCCCGCGCTGCGACGATTGTCGCACCGATCGAACCCCTGCACACCGGCCGCGGCGTCGAGTGTCAACGGCATTACGGCCACTGTGTCGTGGCCGATGCGGCTACACGACCTTGAGGGCGTCGAGGAACCGCTCGCCCAGGTCGATGTCACCGTCGACCTTGACCTCGTGGTCGCGCCAGGACTCCCGGGTGGTGCCCCACAGCACGAACTCGGAGGCGGCGCCGATGACCAGCGCCGAGGCCCCGGGCGCGCCGCCGGGGTGGAGGTCCATGATCCCGCCCGGCGTGGGGCTGAGCCCCCAGGTGCCGCCGCCGGGGCCGTTGAGCGTGATGTCGACCGGCCGCTCGATGCCGCTCATCGACGCCCGGCACATCTGGGGGATGCCGGCCATCATCCACTCCAGGGCCACGGCCATCCGGGCGGCGTCGGTCGGCGGGGGCGTCTTCCCCAGGGCGCCGGCGACGTCGTGGCGGAGATGGGTGTGGTGGTCGAAGGTCAAGGCGGCGGGGATGATCCCCATCGGGTACTTCCCGAGGTCACCGAGCCGGATCTTGACGTGGTTCAGCCCGGTGCCCTTCATGACCGGCTGGATGGTGAGGTAACGGGCGCTCCAGGAGCGGTACTCGGACAAGACCTTCTCCGGCGCCCAGCCCGACCGCTTCTCGACGTCGCCGTCGTTGGACCGCTCCAGATTGTCGGTCCGGAGCAGGCTGATGAACCAGGGCGTGAAGCAGCCGTGGAACGCGGCCGACATGTGGGACAGCACGTTCTTCACCGTCCAGCCGGGGCAGCCGCTCGGGGCGTCCCACTCCTCGGGGGTCAGTGTTCCGAAGAAGTCGAGCACGGCTTGCCGCTCGGCTCGCAGGGCGGCGACGCGGTTGTTCCCCATGGCGATCGTCCTTTGCTCCACAGAGTTCCCTGACTAGTTTACCAACACTAACATCGTTCCCGTTCGCAGGCAACGTGGCCGTTGGACCCCGCGGCGGCCCGTTGTGGGCCTGGTTAGGGGGTACTAATATCTTGCCGTGCGACTGCGCCTCCTCGGCCTGATCGGCCTGCTTCTGCTGCTCCCGACCACCCCGGCCGGGGCCCACGCCGGGGGGCGGGCCCAGCTCTACATCGCCAGCGCCGCCATCGCCCCGGGGAACGGGGGATGGGGCGTCACCACCGTGCTGCGGGACCTCGACTCCGGCGCTCCCGAGCCCGGCTTCGCGGTCGAGGTGTCGGGCACCGGGCCGTCCGGGGCGGCCTTCGGGCCCGTCGCCCTGGCCGATCCCGACAGCACCGGCCGCTACCAGGGCCCGCTCCCGGCGGTGGCCGACGGGGCGTGGGCGGTGACGGTGCGGGCGTCGGAGGTCCCCGGCGGCAACGCCGCCCTCCCCGTCCAGCGGACCTACAACGTCACGTTGCGGCCGGGGCAGGCAGTCGACCTGTCCAAGGCCCGGGCGTCCTCCCCGGGGAAGGGCGGCGGATCCAGCGCTCTCCCCATCCTGCTCGCCGTGCTGGCCCTGGTGGTGGCGGCCGTCGGCGGCGGCGCCTGGTTCGCCCGGCACCGCCGGGCGATGGTCCCCGCCCGGTGAGCTGCCTGGGGTTCATCTTCAACCCCTCGGTCATCGGGCCGGGGGTCGTGCTCGGCATCGCCTCGGCCGGGCTCTACGGGCTCCTGTCGGTGTCGCTGGTCATGACCTACCGGGTCAGCCGGACCATCGGCTTCGTCCACGGCGGGCTCGCCCTGTTCGGCACGTTCACCTACTGGTGGCTGACCAGCCCCCGGGCCCAGCTCAACGGCGCGGCCCGCATGGGGCAGATCCCCGGGGCGATGCTCGTCACCCTGCTGGGGGCGGCTATCGGCGTCGTCTACGGGTTCACCGTCACCGGGCGGCTGGCCAACTGGCCCCGGGTGCGGATCACGACCTACTCGCTGGGCTGGCTGCTGGGGCTCGGTGCCCTGATCATCACCTGGTTCAACGAACAGGTGCAGGGGGCCAGCACCCTCCCGCTGCGCAGCTTCTTCGGCCGCCGCACCTACCGCTTCTTCGGAGCCATCGTCACCATCCACCAGGTGGTGACGGTGGCGCTCCTGGCCGGGTTGATGGCGGTGCTGACCTTCGTGCTGCTCCGGACCCGGATCGGCATCTACATCCGGGCCATCGCCGACGACCCCGACGCCGGGCGCTGGGTCGGCATCCCGCTCAACTGGGTGGGGACGGGCGTCTACGCCTTCGCCGGTGGCCTGTCGACCTTCGCCGGGATCCTGCTCGCCTCGACCGTCGGGATCAGCGTCCTCATGGTCCTCGTCGTCTTCCTCCGGGCGCTGACCGTGTCGGTGCTCGGCGGGTTCACCAGCCTGCCGCTGGCCCTCACCGGCTGCCTCCTGCTCGGCATCGGCGAGACGACGCTGATGGCCGACCTGTTCGGGCCGATGGGCCCGGGGACGCGGGAGATCGTGATCATGACGACGCTCTTCGGCCTTGTCTTCCTCATCAACCGCCTCCGCCGGGTGCGGCTCATCGAGATCGCCGGCCTGTAGATGGGACTGCTGTCCCGGGCCCCCTTCCGGACCGTCGCCTGGGCGGTCCTGGGAGCCCTGGCCCTGGTCTGGGTCATGCGGGAACCGGGCTACTGGGTCTTCACCGCCAACGCCGGACTCATCCTGGCCGTGTCGACCCTCGGCCTCATGGTGGTGGTCGGCTGGATCAAGGAGGTGAGCCTGGTCCAGGCCGGCCTCACCGGCACCGCCGTCTACGTCTGCGCCTACCTCAACCGGCCGGGCCACGGCTGGGGGATGCCCTACCTGGTGGCGGCGGCGATCGCCATCGGCGCGGTGTCGCTGGTGTCGTTCCTCATCGCCCTGGCCTCGGAACGGCTGTCGGGCATCTACATCCTGGTCCTGACCCTGGCCCTGCAGGTCACGATCGAGCGGACGATCTTCGCCGACGGCACGCTCACCACCGGGGGGCGGAGCCGGACGCCGCGCCCGTCGCTGCTGGGCGTGACGCTCCACGGCGACCGGGGCTACTTCTTCTTCACCCTGGCCGTGCTCGG
>DASYFF010000146.1:0-22213 GCA_036498605.1 Acidimicrobiia bacterium
CCGGCCTGCGTCTCGATGATCGGCAGGGCGGTCAGCGAGCCGCCGCCCCGCTCGTCGGACAGCTTGGCCGAGCGCTCCAGCAGCCGGCTGTGGGCGTAGAAGATGTCGCCCGGGTAGGCCTCCCGGCCCGGCGGCCGGCGCAGCAGCAGGGACAGCTGGCGGTATGCCGCCGCCTGCTTCGACAGGTCGTCGTAGATGACCAGCGTGTGCTTGTTCTGCTCGTACATGAAGTACTCGGCCATGGCGCAGCCGGCGTAGGGGGCGATGTACTGCATCGGGGCCGGGTCGTTGGCCGTGGCGGACACGATGATCGTGTAGTCCATGGCGCCGTGCTCGCGCAGGGTCTCCACGATGCCGGCCACCGTCGACGCCTTGAGCCCGATGGCCACGTAGACGCAGATCACGCCGTTGCCCTGCTGGTTGATGATGGCGTCGATGGCGACCGAGGTCTTGCCCGTCTCCCGGTCGCCGATGATCAGTTCCCGCTGGCCGCGGCCGATGGGGATCATGCCGTCGACGGCCTTGATCCCGGTCATCATCGGTTCCTTGACCGGCTGGCGCTCGGCGATGCCCGGCGCCCGGCCCTCGATCGGCATCAGGTGCGGGGCGTCGACCGGCCCCTTGCCGTCGATCGGCTGGGCCAGCGGGTTGACCACCCGGCCGACCAGGCCGTCGCCGGCCGGTACGGAGAGCACCCGGCCCGTCCGCTTGACGGTCTGGCCCTCGCGGATGTCGAGGTATTCGCCGAGGATGACGACACCGACCGAGTCCTCTTCGAGGTTCAGCGCCAGGCCGAACGACCCGTTCTCGAACTCGACCATCTCCGAGGCCATGGCCTTCTCGAGGCCGTGGATCCGGGCGATGCCGTCACCGACCTCGAGCACGGTGCCCACCTCGTCGACGTGGAGGTCGACGTCGAACGACTCGATCTGCTGGCGGATGATGGAGCTGATCTCGTCCGTTCTGATCTGCGGCATTGCTGTCCCGTTCCTCGTGTTGGAGCGTCGTCGCTAGAGCTTGGTGGCAGTGAGGGTCCGTCGCATGTCCTGCAGGGTCCGGCGCATGGTGCCGTCGACGACCCGGTCGCCCACGTTGACCTTGAGGCCGCCGATGACCTCCGGGTCGACCCGTTCCTGGAGCACGACGGTTTTGTTGGTGCGCCGCTCGATGGCGCTCCGCAGGGCGGCGGCGACGTCGTCGTCGAGCTTCCGGGCCGACGTCACCTGGACCTGGAGGCGGCCCTCGTGGCGGTCGAGCATGGTGTCGAACTGCGTCACGATCTCGTCGAACAGCGCCTCGCGCCGCTTCTCGACGAGGACGTTGAGCAGGCCCAGCACCGGCCGGCCGACCTTGCCACCGAAGGCCGTGTTGATGATCCGCCGCTTGTCGTCACGGCGGAGCTGGGGCAGGTTAAAGAAGGCCCGGAGGTCACCTTCGAGGCCATTGAGGGCGCCCTGCACCCCATGGAGGTCCTCACCGATGGCCGCCAGCTCGCCCTCTCCGCGCCCGAGCTCGAAGAGGGCCTTGGCGTACACCCGGGCGGCGGCTTCGGAGACGGCGCTCACAGCCGGCTCGCCACCTCCTCCACCACCTCGCGGGCCAGCCGCTGGTGGTCCTCGTCCCGCAGTTCCCGGCGCAGCAGGCGCGCCGACGCCTCGAGGGTGAGGTCGACGGCGACCTGCTTGATCTCGTCGACGGCCCGGGCCCGCTCGAGGCTGATCTCCGTCTTGGCCCGCTCGCGCTCGGCGCCGATCTCCTCCTGCGCCTGGCGCAGGAGGTCCTGCTTCACGTTCTCGGAAGCCGCCCGGGCCTCGGCGATCAGCTTCTGCGACTCCTGGCGGGCCTCGGCCAGGAGCTGCTCCTGCTGAGCGGCGATGTCACGGGCGCGCTGCTCGGCCTCCTCGGCCTTCTGCAGACCCTCGGCGATCCGCAGCTCCCGGGCCTCCATCTTGGCCGCCAACCCCGGCCACGCCACCTTGCTCAGGATGAAGAACGTGGTGAGGAAGGCGATCCAGGCCCAGACCGCGGTGGAGAGCTTCAGGTCGGTGAAGCTGCCCCCTTTGTCGGAGGCCTCTTCGGCCAGCACGAGCGCCCAGCCCAACATGGCTTACTTGGGCCCGGCAGCCGTGCCCTGCACGAGCAGGCAGACGACGACGGCGAAGAGGGCGACACCTTCGATGAAGGCGGCGGTGATGATGGTGACACCGCGGATGTCGTTGGCCGCCTCGGGCTGGCGGGCGATCGACTCCGTGGCGCTGGAGGCGATGCGGCCGATGCCCATCCCCGCACCGATGGCCGCGAGGCCGGCCCCGAGGCCCGCACCCATGAGGCCCAGGCCCCAGATCTGTTGTGAGGAGCCGGCGGCGGCGAGGACAAGAGGGGCGAGGAGTGCGTGCATGGATTCGTGATTCCTTTCTTAGTGTTCCTCGGCCACGGCCAAGCTCACGAAGATGGCCGAGAGGACAGTGAAGATGTACGCCTGGATGAGCGCGATCAGGGTCTCGAGCAACAGGACGAAGAGGATGAAGCCGAACGAGCCGATCGTGGTCGGGATGCCGATGACCCCGCTGTTGGCATGGGGGACGAAATAGAGGAACCCGAACAGGGCGAGCAGAGCCGCATGCCCGCCGGTCATGTTGGCGAACAGACGGACGGTCAGGGCGAAGGGCTTCGTGAACAGGCCGATGAACTCGATGACCCACACCAGCGGCCAGAGGAAGATCGGCGTGCCGTGCGGCACGAGCCCGACCCAGTACTTGACCGGGCCCTTCGCCGCCATGCCGGCGCCCTGGATCACCAGGAACACGATGAGCGCCAGCGCGCCGGTCACGGCCAGGTTCCCCGTCGGCGTGCGCTCCCAGGGGTTGAACGGGAACGGCAGCAGGCCGAGCAGGTTCGAGAACAGGATGAAGAAGAAGAGGGTCCAGAAGAAGCCCAGGAACTTCCGCCCGCGGTCGTGGCCGAGCCAGGGGTAGACGACCTCGTCCCGGATCCAGACCATGGTGAACTCGATCAGACCGAAGAAGCTCTTCTTCGGCGGGCCCTCCGTGACCACCCGGGACATGATCGTGAAGAGCACGATCGTGAACACGCCGACGCCGATGAGGAGGTACTGGTGGGCGGAGAGACTTCCCGCGCCCGTGTAGTCGAGCAGGTGGTGGACGATGTCCTCGGCAGCCAGGAACGGCGTCATACGGCCCTCCGGGCAGTGGCCGCCGACCGCTCGACCAGGAGCAACTCGAGGCCGACGTAGGCGAAGAAGAAGACCATGAAGGTGATGGCGAAGGCGCCCGGGTCGACCGAACCCGTCCGCCGGAAGACCAGCATGAGGAAGACGAGGGCGAAGAGCCGGGCGGCGAACCCGCCGGCCAGGGTGGCCATGGCCGACTTCATCCCGTTCTGCAGCGCCCTTCGGGTCAGGAGGTAACCCACGGCCAGGTTCACGAGGCCGAGACCGGCGCCGACGGCGGCGCCGCGGACGTTGTCGCCATCCGGCTTCACGAAGACGGCGGCGGTCATGGCCAGGAGGCCGATGAAGGCCCCGATCATCACCAGCCCCTGCGTCGCCGTCCGGCTCATCGCTCGGGACCCCGTTTCGGCGGGCCGAGGACCTGGTGGATGAGGCTGTAGGTCGCGCCGACGAACCCCACCAGCAGGAGCACGATCAGGAACAGCGGCGCGGTGCCGGTCTTGTCGTCGATCCAGATCCCGAGGAACGTGAGGATCAGGATGGTGAGGGCGTACTGGATCCCGACCCCGGCGAAGCGGAGATACTGCCGCTCGACACGCTTCCGGTCGTCTCCGGGAAACGTCGCAGGCTCCCTTTCAAAATGGGGGGGCTCGAGGACGAGCGGGGGGGAAAGCATCCGGCGCACCCTAGTGTGTCCGACCTTGGCCGATACTGCTTGTGAATCGATTCACACACTCTAGCAGTGCATCCCTGGCGACAATCAAATGAAGCGCCGATGAAACCTTCTCAGGCGTGCTGGGCCCGGGGGGGCTGGGGCTCCTCGAGGTCGTCGTCGGTGTCGAACAGGTCGACGAACTCCGGCTCCAGCAGCAGGACGTCGGGGTCCTCCTGGGGCACGTCGGACGGCTCGGGGGCCGCCTCCAGGGCCGCCCGCCGGGCCTCCCGGGCCGTGGGATGGAAGATGGCGTAGAGGACCAGGGCCAGCCCGGCGATGCCGAAGGGGACGAGGGCGTTGCCCTCGTTGGTGTAGGTCGGGGCGAGGACGAAGCCGGCCAGGAGAGCCGTCCAGGCCCAGAGGATGAACACCGCCCGGCGCTGGCCGTGTCCGAGGCGCATCAGCCGGTGGTGGAGGTGCTCCTTGTCGGGCATGGCGATCGACGTGCGCCGGGCGGCGCGGCGGACGATGGCCAGGGCGATGTCGAGCATCGGCACCCCGAGGATCACGAACGGGATGACCAGGGGGGCGAAGAAGAAGAACGTCTGGCCGCTGAACTGGTCGGCGGTGCGGCCTCCCACGACGATCGTGGTGGCGGCCAGCAGCAGGCCGAGGAAGAGCGCCCCGGCGTCGCCCATGAAGATGCGGGCCGGGTGGGCGTTGTGGGGCAGAAAGCCGACGCACACTCCCACCGCGATGATCGCCACCAGCGGCGCCAGGTTGGACCCGGCCAGCAGCCCGGAGTCGGAGAGCCGGAGGGAATAGAGGAAGAAGGCGACGCCGGCGATGCCGACCACCCCGGCGGCCAGGCCGTCAAGTCCGTCGATGAGGTTGACGGCGTTGGCCATGAGCGCCACCCAGATCACCGTCAGCAGCGGGGACAGGTCGGGCGACAGGACCACGAAGCCGGCGAAGGGGATCCGGAAGAACAGCAGCGTCACGCCGAGGAGCGACAGGAGGCTGCCGGAGAAGACCTGGCCGGCCAGCTTGGCCGGCGGCGACACGTTGCGGAGGTCGTCGAGGGCGCCGACGGCGAACATCACCGTGGCCCCGATCAGCAGACCCAGCGGCTCCGAGGTACCCCGGAAGACGGGCCGGAACTTGGGCAGGACCGAGGCGACGGCCATGGCGGCCAGGAAGCCGCCGTACATGGCGGCGCCCCCGAGCGTCGGAGTCGGGCGCTCGTGAACCCGCCGGTGGTCGGGGGAGACCACGGCGCCGAGGCGGATGGCCACCCGCCGAACGGTCGGCGTGAGCAGCCAGGTGACAACGGCCGCCACCGCCAGGACGATCAGATACTCCGCCATGCCAGTCGTTCAGGATCGCGCGTCCCGGGGGACCGGGGACGTCATTGGCCGCTCAGCGTGGGGCGGCGACCTCCGACATCGTAGGCGGCCGGGCGGCGGTCCCCGTCATCGGCAGCAGGCTCCGGCCGAGCAGGCCGGCGAACTCGCCGGCCGCCACCGGGCGGGAGAACAGGTACCCCTGGCCCAGCGTGCAGCCCATGAGGCGGAGCACCTCGAGCTGCTCCACGGTCTCGATGCCCTCGGCGACGGTGGCCACGCCCAGCGTCCGGGCCAGCTCGACGGTGGCCGCCACCACGGCCCGGTCGGAGGCCGAGGTGGTGAGCCCGGCCACGAACGACCGGTCGATCTTGATGGTGTCGGCCGGGAGGCTGCCGGCGGCGGCCAGGGAGCCGGAGCCCGTCCCGAAGTCGTCGATGCCGAGCCCGAACCCCTCGCCGATGAGGCGGCCGAGGGTCGCCAGGGCGGCGGGCCCGCTCTCGATCAGCGAGCGCTCGGTCAGCTCCACGCAGACGTGGTGGGGGTCGAGGCCGGAGGTGGCCACCGCCCGCTCGAGGCCGGCGACGGCGGCCGGGTCGACGAGCTGGCGCCCGTCGAGGTTGACCGAGATCCGGTCGAGCTCGGGGTGGTCGACCCGCCACCGGTCGAACTGGCGGCAGGCCTCCTCCACCAGCACCTCGCCGAGGGGCCCGATCAGGCCGGTGTCCTCGGCCACCGCGAGGAACTCGTCGGGGAAGAGGATCTGGCCGCTGGTCGTCCGGATGCGCAGGAGGGCCTCGCCGCCGACGGGGGTGGCCGAGGTGAGGTCGACGATGGGCTGGTAGTGGACGTCGACGCCGCCCCGTTCCAGCGCGTGGCGGAGCAGCCACTCCGTCCCCAGGTGGTGGACGGCCTCGGCCCGGATCCGGCTGCTGTAGAACTCGCACCGGTCCCGGCCCCGCTCCTTGGCCTGGTAGAGGGCGGCGTCGGCGTCCCGCAGGGCCTCTTCGGCCGTCCCGCTCTGGGCCACGACGATGCCGATCGACGCCGAGATGCGCACGGTATCGCCCCGGCGGAGGGTGAAGGGCTCGGCCAGCGCCATACGGATCCGCGTCGCCAGCATCGCAGCCTCGTTCTGGCCGAACAGCCCGTCGGCCACGACGGCGAACTCGTCGCCGCCGATGCGGGCCACACTGTCGCCGGGCCGGATGGCGACCGACAGGCGGTCGGCCACCGCCACCAGGACGGCGTCACCGGCCGAGCGGCCGAGGGAGTCGTTGACCACCCGGAAGCGGTCGAGGTCGAGGCACAGGACCGCCACCGCGCCCTCCCGGCCGTTCCGCCGGGCCAGCGCCTGCGTCAGCCGGTCGATGAGGAGGGCCCGGTTGGGGAGGGCGGTGAGGCCGTCGTGGAAGCTGCGGAAGTCGGCGATCTGGCCTGCCACGGCCAGATCCCGCTCGAGGGCCCGGGTGTGATCGGTGATGGCGTCGGCCCGCCTCTCCAGGGCGGTGGCGTCGGCCTCGGCGGTGCTCAGCGCGCCGAGCAGCCGGGCCCGCTCCCGGAGCAGGAGCCCGCAGATGGTCAACATTCCCAGCGACAGGAGGACGTCGTAGATCGCCACGTCCCACGGATCGGCTGGTCTGTGACCTTTCTGAGAGCGCCGCCCCCCGGCGCTACCCGGGATAAGGGACGAACTTCGAGCAGAGGCGGGCCGAGGCCTCCCGGACCTCGGCCGCGGTGGCCTCGTCGCCGGTGGACCGCAGGACCCGGGCGATGAGGGAGGCGATCTCGGCCATCTCCCCCTCCCCCATCCCGGCCGTGGTGACCGCCGCGGTGCCGATCCGCAGGCCGCTGGTCACGAAGGGCGACTCCGGGTCGTTGGGGATCGTGTTCTTGTTGAGGGTGATCCCGGCCCGGTCGAGGGCCTCCTGGGCCACCTTGCCGGTCACGCCGAAGGGGCGGAGGTCGACCAGCATCAGGTGGTTGTCGGTGCCGCCGGAGACGATCCGGAAGCCCTCGCCGGCCAGGGCGGCGGCCAGCGCCCGGGCGTTGCGGACGATGCCGGCGGCGTAGTCGGCGAAGCTCGGCTGGGCCGCCTCGTGGAAACACACGGCCTTGGCCGCGATCACGTGCATCAGCGGGCCGCCCTGCATGCCGGGGAACACGGCCTTGTCGATCGCCTTGGCGTACCGCTCCTGGCAGAGGATGGCGCCGCCCCGGGGGCCCCGCATCGTCTTGTGGGTGGTGAAGGTGACGACGTCGGCATAGGGGACGGGGGACGGGTGGGCCCCGCCGGCGATGAGCCCGGCGATGTGGGCGGCGTCGACGATGAGCAGGGCGCCGACCTCGTCGGCGATGGCCCGGAAGGCGGGGAAGTCGATGACCCGGGGGTAGGCGGTGGCCCCGGCGATGATGGCCTTGGGCCGCTCGGCTCGGGCCAGGGCGGCGATGGCGTCGTAGTCGAGGGTCTCCGACTCGTCATCGACGCCGTAGGCCACGAACTCGTAGAGCCGCCCCGAGAAGTTGACCGGCGAGCCGTGGGTCAGGTGGCCGCCCTGGTCGAGGCGCATCCCCATGACCTTGTCGCCCGGCTCCAGCAGGGCCAGGTAGACGCCCATGTTGGCGTTGGCCCCGGAGTGGGGCTGAACGTTGGCGTGGTCGGCGCCGAAGAGGGCGCAGACCCGCTGCCGGGCCAGCTCCTCGGCGTCGTCGACGACGTAATTGCCGCCGTAGTACCGCTTGCCCGGGTACCCCTCGGAGTACTTGTTGGTCAGCACCGTCCCCTGGGCGGCCATCACCGCCGGCGACGTGAAGTTCTCCGAGGCGATCAGCTGGATCGTCGTGTTCTGCCGGACGAGCTCCCGGGCCAGCACATCGGCCAGCTCCGGATCGACGGCGGACACGGCGGCGGAAGGATCGGTGGCCATACCGCCGATCCTAAACGGCCTATCCCGGCGGGGTGGTCGGGGTGGGGGTGACCGGCTTGGGCTCGGTGGTGGAAGGCGTCGACCGTTCGCCGGCGGTCGTGCTGGTGGTGGGGGCGGGCTTCGTGGTCGTGGTGGTCGACGAGGACTTGCCGGTGGTGGTGCTGGTCGAGGAGGCCTTCGTCGTCGAGGTGGTGGCGGAGGAGGAGCTCGACTTGGCGGTCGTGGAGGTCCGGCCCGTCGTGGTCGTCGCCGACTTCGAGGTGGTCGTGGAGGTCGTCGACTTCCCGGTCGAAGGCGTCGTCGAGGAGCCGGACGGGGACGTCGACGTGGTCGTCACGCCCCCCTTGGCCGTCGTCGTGGTGGTCGGGTGGGCGCCCTTCGGGAGCGGGACCTTCCAGGTGAGGCGGGAGGAGCCGTCGTACAGGACGGCGGTGGGCAGCGACCCGGTGGGGACGGTGAACGTCACCCAGCCGGAGAGGCACTTCCCGGCCGGGACGGTGCCGCCCTCGAGCTCGGGCTTCTTGGCCCCGGGCCCCCGGTCGTGCATGGTGCCGTCGTCGAGCATGAGCAGGAAGTAGTTGGGCTCGAAGGAGAGGTTCTTCTCATGGGGGCCCGAGCAGCCCTTGACCTCGGCGGCGAGGTACTTCTGGCCCGGCCCGGCGCCGAACAGCCGGCCGGCGCTGACGTCGTCCTCCACGGCCGAGACGGTCACGCTGCCGCCGTCGCTGCCCACGGTGACCTTGTCGCCGACCACCGGGTCGGCCTTCGGCTTGTCATCGGTGGCGGCGGCCGGTGTCGCCACCAGGTCGACGGGCTTGGCCGGGGCCTCCCCGGCCGGCCGGGTGACCCCGTCGGCCGTGACCTTCCGCGTCCCGTCGCTGTCCCGGGCGAGGGTCACCACCCCGCCCCCGAGCACCCCGGTCACGAGCACCGCCAGACCGGCGCGGATCCAGCCCTCATTGGCGCGAATCTGCATGGCCCCTCCCCAACGCCACCACCCCTGTGGTTTCTGTGCCCGATGTTGGCGTAGGAGGGGACGAAATTGGTGGATCCCCTCCGGAGGCCCGGCAGCCCCGGGAGGGGTCGTCCCGCCCGACGGCGAATGAACAACCCGTAACGAGTGGCGTAAGGGTCCTCAGCGCCGCCCGGGACAGGCTGTACCGCGCGCCTTCCCCCCCAAAGCCGCGTCCCCCCAGGAGATCCCAGCGATGATGAACCCGATGAGAACCTTGCTCGTCGGCTCGTCGGGCGGCCACCTCGCCCAGTTGCACCAGCTCAAGCCGTGGTGGGAGCGCCACGACCGGAAGTGGGTGACGTTCGAGAAACCGGACGCCATCTCGCTCCTGGCCGGCGAGGACACCGAGTGGGCCTACCAGCCGACCACCCGGAACATCCCCAACCTGCTGCGGAACCTGAGGCTCTCCTGGAAGGTGCTGCGGAGGTACCGGCCCGACGTGGTGGTCTCCACCGGGGCGGGGTGCGCCTTCCCGTTCTTCGTCATGGCCAAGGCGATGAGGATGAAGACCGTCTACGTCGAGGTCTACGACCGCATCGACTCGAAGCCGCTGACCAGCAAGCTCTGCTACCCGTTCTCCGACCTCTTCCTCGTCCAGTGGGACGAGCAGCAGAAGCTCTACCCCAAGAGCCAGGTCATCGGGAGGCTCTTCTAGTGACTGCCAACTCGGCGATGGAGCCCATCGGAATGGAGCGCAGTCTCGTCTTCGTGACGGTCGGGACCGACCACCACCCCTTCGACCGCCTCTGCGGCTGGGCCGACGCCTGGGTCGCCGGCGCCCGCCACCCCGAGGTGCCGTGGTTCGTCCAGTCGGGCACGTCCAGGGCGCCCGAGGTGGCGCCGGCCCGGGACTACATCCGCTACGAGGAGATGTGCGACTACATGCGCCGAGCCGTGGCCGTCGTCTGCCACGGCGGGCCGGCCACGATCATGGACGCCCGCAAGCTTGGCCGTGTGCCGATCGTCGTCCCCCGCAACGCGGACCTCGGCGAGCACGTCGACAACCACCAGCAGCGCTTCGCCAAGCGGATGTCGGAGCTGGGCGAGATCCACCTGGCCCGCAGCCAGGACGAAATGTTCGAGCTGGTCGAGAAGGCCATCGCCGACCCGACCGCCTTCGCCGCCGGGGCCGACGGCGCCGCCATCGCCGCCGCTGTGGCGAAGTTCGAAGAACTGGTGGACGGGCTGTTCGAGAAGAAGCGGGCCCGCCGGTGATCGACCAGAAGGTTCTGTACATCGGCGGCTTCGGCCGCAGCGGGTCCACGCTCGTCGAGCGCATCCTCGGCCAGCTGCCCGGTTTCTGCTCCGCCGGCGAGATCGTCTTCCTCTGGCAGCGGGGCCTGATCGACGGTCAGCTGTGCGGCTGCGGCGTCCCCGTCCCCGAGTGCGAGTTCTGGAGCCGGGTGGGCAAGACGGCCTTCGGGGGGTGGGACCAGATCGACGCCCACGACATGCTGGCCCTCCAGCGGCGGGCCGACCGCAACCGCTTCATCCCGTCGATGGTGACCCCGGCCCTGCGGCCCGGCGCCCGGACCGACGTGGCCCGCTACGGCGACGTCCTGTCCCGCCTCTACCGGGCCATCGGCGAGGTGTCGGGCGCCCGGGTCGTCATCGACGCCTCGAAGCACGCCTCCACCGCCTACCTCCTCAGTACCCGGGTCCCCGGCCTCGACGTGCGGGTGGTCCACCTGGTCCGCGACCCCCGGGGGGTCGCCTACTCGTGGACCAAGGAGGTCAAAAAGCCCGAGGTCACCGGCGAGGACGCCTTCATGCCCGTCTACAGCCCCCTCAGCTCCGGCCGGCAATGGCTGTCGTACAACCTGCTGTTCGAGGCCCTGCGGGCCGTGCCGGCGGCCAGGACGACGGTCTTCCGCTACGAGGACATGCTGGCCGATCCCCGGGCCTACCTGGAGCGGATCCTGGCCCACGCCGGTGAGCCCGTCCTCCCCGAGAGCTTCGCCTTCCTCGGCGAGGGCGAGGTGACCCTGGGCGTCGACCACACCGTGGCCGGCAACCCGATGCGGTTCCACCAGGGGCCGCTGGCCCTGCGCCTCGACGAGGCCTGGAAGTCGAAGCTCCCGCAGCGCGATCAGCGGATCGTCGCCGCCGTCACCACCCCCCTCCGTCTCCGCTACGGCTACACGAAGAGGAACGCCAATGGCTGACGCCCCCCTCCCCAAGGTCTCCGTCGTCATCGCCACCCGGGAGCGGCCCGTGCTGCTGCAACGGGCCATCCGGCGGGTGATGGAGCAGACCTACGCCGGCGAGATCGAGGTGGTGATCGTCTTCGACCAGTCGGAGCCGCACCCGATCGAGGTCGACATCCCCGAGGGCCGCAGCCTCCGGGTCATCCGCAACACCGAGCGCCAGCCCGGCCTGGCCGGGGCCCGCAACACCGGGGTGCTGGCCACCACCGGCTTCTACGTGGCGTTCTGCGACGACGACGACGAGTGGCTGCCGGAGAAGCTGGCCCGCCAGGTCACCGCCCTCGCCGCCAACCCCGACTGCGAGATCGCCACCAGCGGCATCTGGGTCGTCTACGAGGACAAGACGATCTCCCGGGTCTTCCCCAACGGCCGGATCACCCTCACCGACCTGCTGCGGAGCCGGGTCATGGAGGCCCACCCGTCGACGGTCGTCGTCAGCCGGGCGGCCTTCGACCGGATCGGCTTCGTCGACGAGTACATCCCCGGCTCCTACGCCGAGGACTACGAGTGGCTCCTCCGGGGCGCCCGGGAGACCGGGATCCTGGCCATCCAGGAGCCGCTGGTCAACGTCCACTGGCACCAGTCGTCGTTCTTCACCGCCCGCTGGAAGATGATCGTCGACGCCCTCACCTACCTGCTGGAGAAGGTCCCCGAGTTCGAGCGGGAGCCGGCCGGCCTGGCCCGCATCACCGGCCAGATCGCCCTGGCCCACGCCGCCTCCGGCGAGCCGGCCCTGGCCCGCCGCTGGGCCAAGCGGACCCTCCGGCTCAACTGGAAGGAGCGCCGGGCCTACGTGGCCATGGCCATCTCCGCCCGGCTCGTGAAGGTCGAGACGGTCCAGAAGCTGGCCCACGCCTCCGGGAAAGGCCTGTAAGCGGGAGTTTCCCGTGTTTCGCTGGTATTGCACCGGTGCGCAAGTTTCGAGGATCATGTCTCGACGCAAGGAGTCCTGATGTCAGCCTCCGGGGCCACCCTCCAGACCCCGACCACAACGACCACGAACACGACCGCCGCCCGGGCGAGAACCTGGCGGGTGCCCTACGGGTGGCCGCTCTACGTGGCCTTCGGGCTGTACCCGCTCTGGTACCTGCTGGGCTTCGGCGCGCTCATCTGGTTCTTCGTGGCCATCCCGATGACGATCTCGCTGGTGGCCCGGTCGAAGGTCCGGATCCCCAAGGGCTTCGGGCTCTATGCCCTGTTCTTCATCTGGATGCTGGCGACGGTCATCCAGCTCCAGGGCAGCGGCTCGGGCCGGATGTTCGCCTTCGCCTACCGGGCCGGCCTCTACTACTCGGCCGGTATCTGGTGCCTCTACATCTACAACGCCCCCAAGCGGCTCCTGCCCACCAGCCGGATCCTCAAGGTCATGACCTGGATGTGGATCGTCGTCGTGGCCGGCGGCTGGCTCGGCGTCATCGCCCCCAACATGGAGTTCACGACGCTGGCCCAGCACCTCATGCCCAAGGGCCTGCTCACCAACGACCTCGTATACACCCTGGTCCACCCCAAGGTGGCCGCCGTCCAGACATTCCTCGGTTACCCCGTGCCCCGGCCGCAGGCGCCGTTCGACTTCACCAACAACTGGGGGGGGAACTTCGCCCTCCTCCTGCCCTTCGTCTGCTGCCTCTGGGGCCAGATGAAGACGCTCACCCGCCGCAACACCCTCCGGCTGGTGTTGGCGGGGTCGATGATCCCGGTGATCTTCTCCCTCAACCGGACGCTGTGGCTGTGCCTGGTCGTCACCCTGGTCTACGCCGGGGCCCGCTTCGCGGCGCGGGGCAAGAAGGGCAGCTTCCAACTCATCTGCGCCGTGGCCGTCCTCGGCTACGTCCTGTTCAACTTCGGCCCGACCGGTCAGCTCATCTCCGACCGGGCCAAGGTGGCCCACTCCAACCAGGGCCGGTCGATCCTCTACAACGAGGCGGCCGACTCGGTGGAGAAGTCACCGATGCTGGGCTACGGCGGCCCCAAGCCCTCGGTCGTCAACCCGAACCTGCCCCCGGTGGGCACCCAGGGCCAGTTCTGGCTGGTGTTCTTCTCCCACGGCGTCCCGGGGGCGTTCTTCTTCGTCGGCTACTTCGTCTACGCCACCTGGCGGACCCGAAGAGCGAGAACCACCGCCGCCCTGTGGTGCCACGTCGTGCTGCTGCTGGCCGTGGTCCAGATGCCCTTCTACGGGCTGTTGCACATGCAGATCCACATCCTGGCGGTGGCCTTCGCCCTGGCCTCGCGGGAGATGATCGACCCCGACATCCCGCCGGAGGTCGCTCCCCCCAAGCCCCGGGCGTACGTGGTCAGCGAGTCGCTGCTAGCCCAGCGCCGCGTTCCGGCCCTGGCCGGCGCCAACGGGAACGGGAACGGCCACTCGAACGGGAACGGGAACGGGCACGGCCCGGTCACGGGCAGCGACCTCACGCCGTGGGGCCGGGCGGGTGACGCCCCAGAGGGCTGGTCATGAGCTCCGCCCCGCCGTCTCCGGTGGCTGTTACGCCTGCAACGGCGGGGCTGGACTGGGCTTGTCGTCTCCTGTTCGGGGCTGATTCCCGGGTTGTCGCCCGTCGCCGCGGCGGGTCGGCTCCGGCCGGCTTCGCCCGGGCCGAGGCTTACCTGGCCCTGCCCCGGGCGGCCAACCCCCGGCTGCTGGTCCCGCTCGGGTCGCCCCGGGCGGCGGCCGCCGCCCTGGCCCGCAACCACGACGCCACGTCCCGCAAGGCCCGCCTGGCCAAGGCCGCCCTCGGCGCCGGCCTGCGGATCGGGCTGACCCAGCGGGTGGCCGATCGGGTCGACGTGTTCGCCGACCCGGCGCTCCCGGCCGCCGAGCGGGCCCAGGCCCTGCTCTCCGAGCACCTCCGGGTCCTCTACGGACGCTCCGACCTGGAAATGGCCGTGATCCTGGGCGTGCCCCGGCTCAACCGCAAGCCCGTGCTCCAGGTCCTGGCCGCCGACGGCACCGTGGTCGGCTACGTCAAGGCGGCCTGGAACGACCTCACCGGCGGGCTCGTCCGCAACGAGGCCCGGGTGCTGGCCGACCTGGCCAAGGCCGCCCCCCGCACCTTCACCCCGCCGGCGCTGGTGGCCGCCGGGCCGTGGGGGGAGCTGGAGCTGCTCGCCGCCTCCGCCCTGCCCAACGCCGCCCGGCCCGACGCCGCCGCCGTCTTCGACCCGCCGATGCCGGTCATCGCCGAGATCGCCGGCCTGTGGGGCCGCACCATGGCCCGCCTGGGCTGCAGCCCCTACTGGGCCGGGGTCCGGGCCCGGCTGGCGGCCCAGGCCCCGTCGGAGATCCTGAGCCGGGCGGTCGACTGGGTCGAGAGCCGCTACGGCGGCCTGACGATGGCCTTCGGCGCCTGGCACGGCGACTTCACGCCCTGGAACATGGCCCGGATCGACGGCGCCACCTACCTGTGGGACTGGGAACGGGCCGCTCCCGCCCCCGCCGGTCTCGACCTCGTCCACTTCCTCTTCCAGAGCATCTGCCGCTTCGACGGCAAGGCGCCGGCCGAGGCCGTCGACGCCTGCTCGGAGCGCCTCCCGGGCCTGCTCGGCCCGCTCGACGTGCCGCTCGACTCCGAGCGCGCCCTGTGGGCGGTGTACCGCCTCGAGCTGCTCTTCCGCTACGAGGAGGCCGGCGCGGCCGGCGTCCTGCACAAGCCGTCCAAGATCCACGCTGGGGTCCTCGAGATGTTCCACCGTGACCTGGAGGCTCCCTGATATGTGTCCCCGGCGTGGGCGGGTGGTCGGGGTTCTGACCACCCTCGGACTCCTGGCCGAGATGGTGGCTCCCTCCCCCGCCTCGGCCGAGGTGCTCAACATCCCGTTGAGCAAGACGCCCACGCCGACCTATGGCACCGAGCACCTTCCGAGCCCCAGCCAGTTCTCGGCCCGGGTGTGGGCCACCACCACCTTCGGCAACACCGCCTACGTCGGCGGAGAGTTCACCTCGCTGGCCCCGACCACGGCCGGGGCCGGCGCCCTCGACGGCCAGAGCGGCGCCCCCCAGCCCGGCTTCCCCAAGGTCGACAGCGGCCAGGTCAACACGGCCACGTCCGACGGACGCGGCGGCTGGTACGTCGGCGGCAGCTTCCCCACGCTCAACAACGTGCAGGTCAACGGGCTGGCCCACATCCTGGCCGACGGCAGCCTCGACTCGAACTTCAGCACCGCGCTGGTCGGCCCGCAGAACCAGCCCTCGAAGTCGTTCGCCGTCACCGCCCTGGCCGTCAACGGCCCCTGGCTCTACGTCGGCGGCGAGTTCACCAAGTTCGGCGCCCGCGGCACGTCGAAGGCCCAGGCCCGCAACCACATCGCCCGGGTCAGCGCCACCTCCGGCACCGTCGACCCCGCGTGGGACCCCGACACGGGCAACAACAACGCACCCAACCCCGTCCGGTCCATCGGCGTCTCACCCGACGGCTCCACGGTCTACTTCTCCGGGAACTTCACCACCATCGCCGGCCAGCCCCGGCCCGGCGTCGGCGCCTTCGTGAGCGACGGGGCCGGCAACCGGGTGTCGCCCTGGGTACCGGCCACCGGCGCGGTGCAGGCGCTGGCCGCCGCCCCCGACGGCAGCCGTATCTACCTGGGGGCCGGCGGCGGGTTGAGCGCCGTCGACCCCAACGGCGCCCCGCTGTGGACCACCGGCTCGTCGGGCGGGGCCGTCAACCAGCTGGCCGTGTCCAAGGACGGGGGCACGGTCTGGGTGGCCGGTGACTTCAACGCCATCGGCGGGCAGGCCCGGCCGAAGCTGGCCGCCGTCCACAGCAACGGCACGGTCGACCCCGGCTTCGCCCCCGCCCCCGACAGCGGCACCTCGGTGTCGACCCTCACCCTGTCCGACGACAACAGCCGCCTCTACTTCGGCGGCAAGTTCGCCAAGATCCACGGCACGGTGCGCAACAACCTGGCCGCCGTCGACTCCCGCACCGGGGCGCTCACCCCCTGGGACCCCAACGCCGAGGGCACCGTCTCCTCGCTCACCGCGTCCGGGAACCTCGTCTACGCCGGGGGCCAGTTCACCGGCCTCGGGGCCACCCCCCGCACCTACCTCGGGGCGCTCGACCTGACGCCCGGCCCGTCCTTCGGCTCGGCGGTGCCCTTCGCCCCCAAGCTGGAGAACATCGGCTCGCCCGGTCACCCGCCGGCCCAGGCCACCCCGGTCGTGCAGGCCCTCGACGTGTCAGCGGACGGCGCCAAGCTCTTCGTCGCCGGCAACTTCGACCACATCAACGGCGTGGCCCGGACCAACTTCGCCGTCCTCAACCTGCCGGGGGGCGAGGTCGACCCCAACTTCGACGCCGGAGAGCCCCAGGGGACGGTGCGGGCGGTCAAGTACGACGCCGCCCTCGGCCTCGTCTACATCGGCGGCGACTTCGACTCGATCGTGATCCCCTCCAGCGCCCGGCTCCGCCGGCCCGACAACGACAACTCCTGCGGTACGCCGGCCCACAAGGACTCGACGCTGCTGACCAACAACCGCTGCGTCTGGACCCGGTCGAAGCTGGCCGCCCTCAACGCCACCACCGGCGTGGTCGACCCGGGCTTCCAGGGCCCCCAGTCGACCGGCCCCGGCCTGATCGGCAACGGCGGCAAGACCTGCGCCCAGGGGTCGTCGACCTGCGGCACCGGCGCCGTCCTGGCCATCGCCCTCTCCCCCGACAAGCACACGATCTACGCCTCGGGCAGCTTCTCGGAGCTGGACAAGAACGGCCACAAGAACACGATCATGGCCCTCTACAACGACGGGCCGAACCGGGGCCGCCTGTGGCCCTGGCAGCCCCAGGCTCCCAGCGGCATCCCGATCTTCGACTGCAAGGTCGACAAGACGACCGGCTGGCTGTTCGGCGCCGGCGGGGGGGCCGGCGGCCGGGCGCTGCGCTGGGATCCGCAGCCCAACGGCGGCTACAAGGAGCCGGCCTGGGTCCACCTCTTCGACGGCGACTCGACCTCGCTCGACCTGTCCGACACGATCGGCTACTGGGGCGGCCACTACGACTTCCTCGACGGCGGGGCCTACAAGCGCAAGCACGCCGCGGCCATCGACTTCAACAACAACGTGGCCGCCAACTGGGACCCGGAGCTCGACACCAGCGAGGGCGTCTTCACCGTCGAGGTCGTACCGCACCGGATGGTGATCTATGGGGGCAATTTCTCCCGGGTCAACCGCCGACCCCAGCCCGGAATCGCCGTCTTCCAGCCGGCGGCAGGCGGGGAACCGTGACCGGCGCGTCGAATCTTGTCTCGTTGGAGTCCCCCTCCTCCCTGCCCCCGCGAATCCTCCCGGAGAACCACCGATGATGACCGACAAGGACATGGCGTCGGCCGCCGCGGCCGTCCGCTCCTCGAGCCCGACGACGTGGAAGTCCCGCCTGAAGCAGGCCGCCCGGGCCTACACCGTTCCCACCAGCCGCCTCCGGCCGCTGCCGGAGTTCCTCATCATCGGCGCCCAGCGCACGGGGACGACGTCGCTCTACAAGTACCTGTCCGAGCACCCGCAGTTCGTCTCGGCCACGCTCAAGACCAAGGGCGTGCACTTCTTCGACATGCGCTACGAGAAGGGGATGAGCTGGTACCGGGCCCACTTCCCCACGTCGGCCTACCGGGCGATGTTCCGGGCCCGCCACGGCGCCGACCTCGTCACCGGTGAGGCCAGCCCCTACTACCTCTTCCACCCCCACGTCCCGTTCCGGCTGGCCCAGCACCTGCCGGACGTGAAGCTCATCGCCATGCTGCGCGACCCGATCGAGCGGACGTACTCGATGTGGCAGCACGAGCTGTCCCGGGGCTTCGAGCACCTCGACCGTTTCGAGGACGCACTCGACGCCGAGGCCGGCCGCCTCGCCGGCGAGGTCGAGAAGATGAACGCCGACCCCGACTACAAGAGCTTCTCCCACCAGCACCACTCCTACATGGCCCGCAGCCGCTACGCGGACCAGGTCGAGGTGTACTTCTCGCTCTTCCCGAAGGAGCAGCTGCACTTCGTGCGGGCGGAGGACTTCTTCGCCGACCCCGGGGTGGAGTACGCCAAGGCGCTCGAGTTCCTCGGCCTGCCATCCCACAGCCTCGGCGACTACAAGACGCACAACGGCTACAAGCGCACGCCGATGGCCGCCGAGACCCGCGCCCGCCTCGAGGAGCATTTCGCCGACTCCAACGCCCGGCTGGAGACGCTGCTCGGCCCTGCCTTCACCTGGGGCGGGTGATGGCGGTCGCCACCAAACCGGAAGAGATCAGGGATCCGGAGGCGGCGGCCGAGGAAGAGCAGAAGGCCAACGCCGACATCTCCCAGATGGCCCGGGGCGGCCTGCTGAACCTGGTCGGCGCGGCGGGGACCGGCATCTTCACCTTCGCCCTCGTCACCGTCCTCACCCGGGGCCTCGGCCCGGCCAGCTACGGCGCCTTCGTGTCGGCCATGGGGCTCTTCACCGTGCTGTCCAACACGGCCGAGCTCGGGGCCGACACCGGCCTCGTGCGGACGATCGCCCGGCTCCGGGCCCTCGACCGCGTGCGCGACATCCGCAAGACAATCGCGGTGGCCGTCATCCCGCCGCTGATCATCGGCTCGCTGTTCGGCGTGGCCATGTGGATGTGGGCCCCGCAGCTGGCCCACATCTTCGGCAAGGGGAAGGGCTCCGACCAGATCGCCGAGTTCGCCCGCTGGATGGCGCCGTTCCTGCCCGCCGGCGGCGTGGTGCTGGTCCTGCTGTCGGCCACCCGGGGCTTCGGCACGATGATCCCGACGGTGACCGTCGACCGGCTCGGCCGGCCCTTCGTCCAGGTGGCCCTGGCCCTCGGCCTGATCCTCCTGTCCGGCTCGCACCATGCCAACCACGGCCTCATCGCCCTGTCGTGGGCCGTGCCCCAGCTGATCGGCGCCGTCATCGGCCTGTGGTGGCTCTGGGGCCTGCTGCTCAAGGCCGAGCGGCGCGACCGGCGCACCAACGGACGGCGCCGCAGCCGGCCGACGACGGTGCTGGCCGAGAAGTTCTGGCGCTTCACCGCTCCCCGGGGCATGGCCGGCATCTTCCAGATCGTCGTGCTGTGGCTCAACACGCTGCTGGTCGGCCGCCTGGCCGACACGGCCAAGGCCGGCATCTTCAACGCCGCCACCCGCTACATCACCGCCGGCCTCATGGTCGGTGTGGCCGTCCAGCACGTGGCCGGTCCCAAACTGTCGGAGCTGATGGCCCAGAAGTCGTGGGGCCGGGCCCGGGGCGTCTACCAGACGACCACCGCCTGGCTCATGGTGGCCACCTGGCCCCTGTACTTCACGTTCGCCCTCTTCGCCCCCACCCTGCTGCGTGTCTTCGGCCACGGCTTCAAGGGCGGGGCGGGGGCGCTCGAGGTCCTCGGCGTGACGATGCTGGTGGCGACCGCCGTCGGCACCGTCGACATGGTCCTGCTCATGGGCGGCAAGAGCTCCTGGAACCTGATCAACACCGTCGTCGGGTTGACGTCGAACATCGTCCTCAACTTCGTGCTCATCCCCCGCTACGGGGGGACGGGCGCCGCCATCGCCTGGTCGTCGAGCATCCTGTTCACCAACCTGGCGCCGCTGGTCCAGGTGTGGAAGTTCCTCGGGATGCACCCCTTCGGGCGGGGCTTCCCCAAGGCCGTCCTGGCCGCCGGCGCCGCCTACGGGGCGCTCGGCCTGGTGCTGCGGGTCGGCCTCGGGACGTCGTTCACCGTCTTCGCCCTCTACCAGGTGCTGGCCGGGCTGCTGTATCTGGCGCTCCTGCTGCGCCACCGGGAGGCCCTCCAGCTGACCGTGCTGGTGGCCGAGCTGAAGCGGAAGAACCGCCGCCAGCGGGCGAAGGCCCACCCCAGCCAGAACTAGGCAGGACGCAATGCGGGGGGCACCGTCTTTGGTGCCCCCCGCATTGCGCTGTCCCCAGCTGCGCCGCTCGTGGTGGCGCAGGTCGCTGTGCCCAGCAGCCTAAGCGGAACTGACACTTGGTGCAAGATGGCATCAATTCCGCAAAGCTGACAAAACGGGCAAACCTTCTAGTGGAGGTCGACCTCCGCCGTCAGGTCCCGGCCCCGGCCCCGGTCGTGGCGGTAGTACCCCCCGGTGGGGCGGAAGACGGTCTTGCCCCGGGCGCCCCGGAACTCGCCGCTCCCGCCGCTGACCGGCAGGGTGGCGTGGCCGTCATCGAAGTCGTCGCCGTCGATCGTCCCGTTCATGCGCAGATCCCCGTCGGGCAGGTGGAAGACGACGTCGCAGCGCGACTTCGACGACCGCCAGTTCCGATCGTGGATCGACGTGACGACGCAGTCGGCCACACCGTCACCGACCCGCTGGCGCCAGTCGAGCAGGTTGAAGGCCACCGACCAGCGGTCGCCCCGGCTCGGCCCCCGCCGGCCCCGGTCCTCGGAGTCGGTGTCGACCACTTTCACCCCGACCGTGAAGTGCCGGTCGGAGGCGTAGTCGTGACGGTCGTACCGGTAGTCCCGATGGCGGTCGTTGGCAAACGCCGCCGGCGAGGCGACCACCATGCTCCCGACGACGAGCCCGGACGCGACAAGAACACCCAGCTTTCGCACCGCGTTCCCCCATTCATCCCTCTGCCCAATGTCGGCCCTGTTGGGCAACCAGGTTGCGCAGCAGCGTAACCACAAACTGACATTCAGTGCAAGATTGCATCAGGTGCCCAATTCGGACATTTAGGACGAGTCGGACGGGCGGTCCCCCGGTGGCCGGATGAGAGCGGCCGAACCGAGGGCCTCGTCCCCGAAGCGGGCCCGTACCGCGTCGACGGCCGATTCGACCCCGCGGGATGCTCCGGGATCGGGCCCGTCCCCGAAGAGGGAGCCCTGCTGGGCCGCGCCCTGGGCCAGGTTGCTGACCGTGACGCCGAGGAGGCGGATGCCCCCGGCGACGTCGACTTTTTCGAACAGGCCCAGGGCCAGTTCGGTGATCTGGGCCGTCACGTCGAAGGCCTCGGGCAGCGTGGCCGAGCGGGTGATGGTCCGGAAGTCGGGGAAGCGCACCTTGAGCGTGACCGTGCGGCCGGCCAGGTGGTGCTCCCGCAGCCGGCTCCCGACCCGCTCGGCCATGCGCCGGACCTCCTGCTCCAGAGCCGCCCGGTCGGACACGTCGCGGGGGAAGGTCTCCTCCTGGCCGATGGACTTCGTCTCCCGGTCGGCCTCCACCGGCCGGTCGTCGCGGCCCTGGGCCAGGGCGTGGAGCTGGGCGCCGTGGGCCTTCCCCAACGTGTCGACGAGGCTGGCCTCGGGGAGGGCGGCCAGGTCGCCGATCGTCTCGACGCCGAAACGCTCCAGCCGGGCCAGCGTGGCCGGCCCCACCCCCCATAGCCTCTTGACCGGATGGGGGTGGAGGAAGGCCAGTTCGGTGCCGGGCTCGACGACCAGCATCCCGTCGGGCTTGGCGTCGTCGCTGGCCAGCTTGGCCAGCAGTTTGTTGGGGGCCACGCCGACCGAGGCGGTGAGGCCGATCTCGGCCCGGATGCGGGCCCTGATGGCGGCCCCGATCTCCCGCCCGTCGCCGAGCAGGCGGCCGGCGCCGGTGACGTCGAGGAACGCCTCGTCGAGGGCGATCGGCTCGATGACCGGGGTGAAGGCGGCGAAGATCCCGTGCACCTCCCGGCTCCGGGCGTGGTACACGTCGAAGCGGGGTGGGAGCACGACCGCCCGGGGGCAGAGGCGCCGGGCCCGGGCCATGGGCATGGCCGAGTGGACCCCGAAACGGCGGGCCTCGTAGGAGGCGGCGGCCACCACGCCCCGGGGCCCGGTGCCGCCGACGAGGACGGGCTGGCCGGCCAGGGCCGGGTTGTCGAGGACCTCGACCGAGGCGTAGAAGGCGTCGAGGTCGACGTGGAGGATCGTCCGGCTCACCCTAGGGCGGGCGCCCGCTGCTTCC
>DASYFF010000147.1:0-15258 GCA_036498605.1 Acidimicrobiia bacterium
CTGGTGGGGCAGCTTGCGGACGAAGCCGACGGTGTCGGACAGCAGCACGGTCTCGCCGCCGGGCAGGGCCAGGCGGCGCACGGTGGCGTCGAGGGTGGAGAAGAGCCGGTCCTCGACGAGGACCCCGGCGCCGGTGAGCCGGTTGAGCAGCGTCGACTTCCCGGCGTTGGTGTAGCCGACGAGGGCCACCAGGGGGTGCTCGTTGCGGCGGCGGGCCTTGCGCTGGGTGTCTCGCACCCGGGCCACGCCGGTCAGGTCGCGCTCCAGCTTGGCGATGCGGCGCAGGATGCGGCGCCGGTCGACCTCGAGCTGCGTCTCGCCCGGGCCCCGGGTGCCGATGCCCGCGCCCTGCTGGCTCATCTCCACGCCCCGGCCCCGCAGCCGGGGCAGGCGGTAGCGGAGCTGGGCCAGCTCGACCTGGAGCATGCCGGCCTGGGAGTGGGCGTGCTGGGCGAAGATGTCGAGGATCAGCGCCACCCGGTCGACGACGTCGACCTTGAACAGCTTCTCCAGGTTGCGCTGCTGGGCCGGGGACAGCTCGTCGTCGAAGATCACGACGTCGATGTCGAGCATCTCCACCAGCTCGCGGAGCTCCTCGGCTTTGCCTTTGCCGATGAACGTGGCCGGGTCGGGCGTGTCACGGCGCTGCATCTCTTCCGCCACCGGCTCGGCGCCGGCCGTGTCGGTCAGCAGAGCCAGCTCGGCCAGCGACGCCTCGGCCTCGTCGAGGTCGACGTCGCCCCCGCCGACCAGCAGGGCGCGCTGGCGGACGACCCCGAGGTCGACTTCGGTGGCGGTGAGCCGCCGGCGCTGTCGCCCGGCGTACCCGTCGTTCGTCACAGCACACCTCCCGCCAACGGGACGGTGTCGGCCAGGCGGTCGAGCTCGACGTCGACGTCGAAGACGTGGGCCACCGGCCCCCCGAGCCGCACGGCCAGGCTCTCCCCACCGAGGCCGCTCGGGGCGAGCTCGACCACCAGCTCCCCGCCGGGGACGGCCACCGTCATCCGGGCCGGGGCCAGACCCCGCCGGTGGGCCACGCCGGCGGCGGCGCAGGCGCCCGACCCGCAGGAGGCCGTCTCCCCCACCCCCCGCTCCCAGATCCGCATCCGCAGGCCGGTCGCGGTCAGGGCGGTCATCTCCACGTTGGTGCGGTTGGGGAAGCGGCGGTCGTGCTCCAGGACGGGGCCGTGCCGGTCGAGCGGCACGGCGGCCGGCTCGTCGACGAAGACCACGTAGTGGGGGTTCCCCACGCCGGCCGCGTCGCCCCGGTAGCTCACGCCGTCGACGGTGGCCTCGAGGTCGAACGGGCTGTCGGCCAGCACCGGGATCAGCTCGGGGGTGAACATCACCAGGCCCATGTCGGCGTCGGCGTAGTCGACCTCGCCGTCCTCCGGGCGACGGCGGAGCGTCATGTCACGCCGGCCGGCGGGGGTGTCGACGACGAGCCGGTCGTCGGCGCCGAGGCCGAGCTTGGCCGCCACGTGGGCCAGGCATCGCAGCCCGTTGCCGCTGATCTCGGCCAGGCCGCCGTCGGCGTTGGTCAGCTCCATCTCACAGTCGGCGCCGTCGCGCCCGCCGAGGAGGCGGATGAGGCCGTCGGCCCCGACGCCGCGGCGCCGGTCGCACAGCGCGGCCCGCACGCTGGGCGCCAGCCGGTTGCGGCCCGGCGAACCGAAGCGCGCCTCGAGATCGACGAGGACGAGGAAGTCGTTGCCGGTGGCGTGCAGCTTGGAGAAGTTGAGCGTGGTCACAGGTCTCCCGGACAGGACGGGGAATTCCACGTTGCCAGAAGGGCGGGGAGGGTGGCGAGCGGATTACCGCCGCTGCCGATCCAGGCGATACGCGGGTCGCGCCGGAACCACATCCGCTGGCGCCGGGCCAGTTGCCGGGTGCGCTCGGCAATTCGCCGCAGCGCCGCCTCCAAGCTGGGGACGGACCCCTCCAGGTGATCCAGGATCTCCTTGTACCCAATCCCCTCCCGGGCGGTGCGCGACAGGCCCCCGGGGGCGGCGGCGAGCCGGCGGACCTCGTCGACGAGGCCATCGCCGATCATCGTGCGGATGCGGGCTTCGATCCGTTCGGCGCCCGCCTTCCGGGACAGCCAGATGCCCGCCGCCGCCACCCGCCGCGGGCCGGACGCGCCGGCGAACACCCCGGGTCCGTAGGACGAGAACGGCCGGCCGGTCCCGACCGTCACCTCCAGCGCCCGCACGATCCGCCGGGTGTTGCCCGGCTCGATCCGCCCGGCCGCCACCGGGTCGAGCGCCGCCAACTCCTCCAGGAGGGCGGCGGCCCCGCCCGGCGTCCCGGCCCGCCCATACAGCTCGGCCCGGAGTTCCGGGTCCTGCCCCGGGAGGTCGAACCGGTCCACGACCGCCTGGTAGTACAGGCCCGTCCCGCCGACCAGGAGCGCCCGGCGGCCCCGGGCCTCGATAGCGGCGATCGCCTCGTCGGCCGCGGCCTGGAAGCGGGCCACCGAGAAGTCGTCCCCCGGGTCGGCCAGGTCGATCAGGTGGTGGGGCACCGCCGCCTGTTCGGTCGGGGTGGGCTTGGCCGTGCCGACGTCCATGCCCCGGTAGACCTGCATGGAGTCGATCGACACGATCTCGACGTCGCCCAACGCCTCGGCCGCGGCCAGGGCCACGGCCGACTTCCCCGAGGCGGTCGGCCCGACGAGAGCCAGGTGGGTGACAGCGCTCGAGGGGACCGGCGTCACGAAGCGCGGACGGGGATCCGCACCCGTCGAGCGGGGTCAGCCGTCTTGCGGACGAACGTGCCCCGCAGGAAATGGGGAGCCGCCGAGTCGACGGTGACCTCGGCGAACGATCCCGGCCGCAGGCCGGCCGGGCCGGGGGCCGGGAAGTGAACGAGCTTGTTCTGGCGGGTCCGCCCGGTGGTCATGGTCGGGTCCTTCTTGGACGGCCCCTCGACCAGCACCTCCTCGAGCTTGCCGACCCGGGCCTCGTGGCGGGCCAGCGCCGAGCGCGCCACGACCTCGGTGAGCCGCCGCATCCGCCCGACCGTGACCTCCTGGGGGATGAACTCGTCGACCCAGGCGGCGGCCTCGGTGCCGGGTCGGGGAGAGAACACGAAGGTGTAGGCGGCGTCGTAGCCCGCCTCCTCGACGACCTCCAGGGTGGCGGCGAAGTCCTCCTCCGTCTCCCCCGGGAACCCGACGATGAGGTCGGTGGTGACGGCCAGCTCGGGGATGGCGGCCCGGGCGGCCCGGAGCCGCTCCAGGTACCGCTCGGCGGTGTAGCCCCGGTGCATGCGGGCCAGGGTCCGGTCGCTGCCGGACTGGAGGGGCAGGTGGAGGTGCTCGCAGACGGCGCCGCAGTCGGCCATGGCGGCGATGGTCTCGGGCCGCAGGTCCTTGGGGTGGGGCGAGGTGAAGCGGATCCGGCGGACGCCGGGCACGGCGTCGACGGCCCGCAGCAGGTCGGCGAAGCGCGGCCGGTACTGCCCGGCGCCGAGGTCGCGCCCGTAGGAGTTGACGTTCTGACCCAGCAGGGTGACCTCGCTGACACCGTCGGCGGCCAGCTCCTCGACCTCCCGGACGATGTCGCCGAGGCGCCGGCTCTGCTCCCGGCCCCGCACGGCCGGCACGATGCAGAAGGCGCACGTGTTGTCGCAGCCGATCTGGATCGTGACCCAGGCGGCGTGGTCGACGTCGCGCCGGGCGGGCAGCGCCGAGGGGAAAGCATCGGATTCCTCGAGGATCTCCATGACCGGCCCCTCGAGCCGGGCCCGGTCGAGGAGGTCGACGGCGTGGGCCAGGTTGTGGGTGCCGAACACCACGTCGACGTGGCCGGCCCGCTGCTGGATGAGCTCCCGGTCCTTCTGGGCCAGGCACCCGCCGACGGCGATCTGGAGGTCGGGGCGGCTCCGCTTCAGGGCCTTGAGGTCGCCGAGGTGCCCGTAGAAGCGGTTGTCGGCGTTCTCCCGCACGCAGCAGGTGTTGAACACGACGAGGTCGGCCTCGTCGGCCGAGGCGGCCGGCTCCATGCCCTGCTCCGAGAACAACCCGGCGAGCCGCTCCGAGTCGTGCTCGTTCATCTGGCACCCGAAGGTTCTGATCCAATACCGTCGCCCGGCCACGATCCCAGTCTACGGATCATCGACCGCCCGGCGGCCGTGCCGACGCCTCTGGCTGGCACAAGTGCTCTCCGACACGGTTTCAGGTTGTAAAGATGTCACCCGCACGCCCTTCGCAGCAGTACTAGAACGGTCCCTGGTACCTGCACTACGAGCGGAGGGATCGGCATGACTGACCAGACCCGACAGGTGGTATCCGGCACCGTTGACGCCCCGCCGGAAGCGGTGTTCGCCGTTCTGGCCAACCCCTCCCGTCATGGCGAGATCGACGGGTCCAGCATGTGCCAGAGCTCCCCGACGGGTCCTGTCACCGGGGTGGGCCAGGTCTTCATCATGGACATGTATCGGGACGGCCTCGGGAAGTACCAGACACGCAACGAGGTGACCGCCTTCGAGCCGGGCCGGCGGATCGCCTGGATTCCGAACATGGAGACTTCCTCGTCCGAGATCGACGGTCTTCTCGGCGACATCACGTCGGGGGGCCAGGAGTGGGCCTTCGACCTCGAGCCGACGGGCAATGGGCAGACCAAGGTCACGCACTCGTACGACTGGAGCACCATCAACGACGAGCGCTTTGCCGCCTTCTGCCCGTTCATCAGCCCGGAGGAGATGTCGAACACCGTTTCTGCGCTCGGCGCCGCGGCCGCCCGCCGCTGAACAGCGGCGCGTCATCAGCGCTCAGACACCGCAGTAGCCTCCGTCGCCGTGAGCGGCGCAACCCCACCGAGCCTTCCCGACGGCGTGAGCATGACGGCCCTCGGCGTCGCCTGGGTGCGGGCGGTCGAGTCGGAACGGCCCGACCGGCTCTTCGACGACCCGCTGGCCGCCCGCTTCCTCGAGGCGTCGGGTTGGGAGCCCCCCGAGCTCGGCGGCGACGGGTGGTCGGGCGACACCAAAGCCCGGGCACTGCTGGTCCTGGCCCAGTCGGTGATCGTCCGGACCCGCTTCCTCGATGACCTGCTGGCCGATTTCTGGGCCGCCGGCGGCCGTCAGGTCGTGATCCTCGGGGCCGGGCTCGACACCCGGGCCTTCCGCCTGCCGTGGCCGCCGGGAGGCCGCTGCTTCGAGCTCGACCTGGAGCCCGTCCTCGACTTCAAAGGGGCGGTGCTCGCCGAAGCCGGGGCGCCGCCGCGCTGCGACCGGCTCACCGTCCCCGTCGACCTCCTGGCCGAGTGGCCCGACCCCCTCCTCACCGCCGGCTTCCGGCCCGCCGAGCCGGCCGTCTGGATCGCCGAGGGCCTCCTCATCTACTTCTCCCAGGCCGAGAACGACCAGCTGCTCACCCGGCTCGGATCCCTCTCCGGCCCCGGCCACCGGCTGGCCATCACGTCGAGCCGCCCAGCCGGCGGGGGCCTCGGCCGCCCCCGGCCCGATTATGGCGACACCGGAGAGCGGGCCGAGGCCCTCAGCGGCACCGGCCTGCTGCGCGACCCCGACGCCGTCATCGCCCTCTGGCGCTGGGACGGACCCGACGACCCGGTCGCCTGGCTGGCCGGCCACGGCTGGAAGGCCGAGGTCTACGACCGGGAGGAGCGGGCCCGGGCCTACGGCCGCCCTCTCGACGTCGCCGAAGCCGACGCCGCCCCCACCCGCACTTCTCTCATCGACGCTGTGTTTCTGGGCGGCTCCGCCGCCCCCGCCCGACTCTGACTCTGGGCGGCTCCGCCGCCCCCGCCCGGCCTCCGCCGGGCTCCTCCGAGCATGGGGCCCCTGCCCCATGCCGGCCGTCGTCGGGTGCACGCCGCCCCTATCCACTTGGTCGTGCTCATACGCGACGAAGCGCCCCACGAGGGGGCGCTTCGGGCACACGTTGGCAGGGCGGCTGGGCCCTGCGACGGTGTCTAGGCGTTCAGGCGGGAGAGGTCGACCGGAACGGTCTCGCCCGGAGTACCCACCCGGCCGCGGGAGCGGATCCGGTCCTCGACCGAGAGGCGGATGGCCGTGCGGCCCTCACCCTGGATCTCGACGTCGGCGAACGTCGGGATGCAGACGAGATCGATGCCCGACGGCGCTACGTAGCCCCGCGCGATGGCGACGGCCTTGATCGCCTGGTTGAGGGCACCGGCGCCGATGACCTGAACCTCGACGCTGCCCATCTGCCGGACGACTCCAGCCAGTGCCCCGGCCACCGAGTTCGGGTTGGACCGGGAGGACACTTTCAGGACTTCCATGGCCGTGCCTTCCTTTGGGGGACGGAGTAGTGCGTCTCTTTCTGCACGATACGCCGGTTTCCTGCCGAAAACACCTCGCCGCCGTACCGTTTGCCCGATTCTCTGTCAAGCCTACCTGCGGTCCGTCCTCCGTCAACCCCGCTGCGTCAACCTTACGACGCAGTTGACAATGGGCTCACATAGGCCGTTACCCCATGGTAACCCCTTTGGGAAGGGGCCCGTGACACTCAGGTCACGGGCCCCTCGTACCCAGTCTGGAAGCAGGTAAACGTGCAGGTCAGGACTCGATGTCGACCGCCTCGGGCTCGGCCTCGGCGGCGGCGTCGGCGTCGATCTCGTCGCCGATGCCGGCCTTGCGCATGACCTTGTCGGTGATCTCGACCATCAGCTCGGGGCTCGAGGCCAGGAACTCCTTGGCCTTCTCCCGGCCCTGGCCGAGCTGCTCGCCCTCGTAGGTGAACCAGGCCCCGGACTTCTTGACGATCCCCAGGTCGACACCCAGGTCGATGACCGAGCCCTCCCGGCTGATGCCCTTCCCGTACATGATGTCGAACTCCGCCTGCTTGAACGGCGGGGCGCACTTGTTCTTCACGACCTTGACCCGGGTGCGGTTGCCGACCACCTCGGCGCCGTCCTTCAGGCTCTCGATCCGGCGGATGTCGAGCCGGACCGAGGCGTAGAACTTGAGCGCCCGGCCCCCCGGCGTCGTCTCCGGAGAGCCGAACATGACCCCGATCTTCTCCCGCAGCTGGTTGATGAAGATGGCGATCGTCTGGGACCGGGCCAGGTTGCCGGTGAGCTTGCGCAGCGCCTGGCTCATGAGGCGGGCCTGGAGGCCGACGTGCGTGTCACCCATCTCCCCCTCGATCTCGGCCCGGGGCACCAGGGCGGCCACGGAGTCGATCACGATCACGTCGAGGGACCCCGACCGGATCAGCATGTCGGCGATCTCGAGGCCCTGCTCCCCGGTGTCGGGCTGGGAGATGAGCAGCTCGTCGATGTTGACCCCGATGGCCTGGGCGTACACCGGGTCCATGGCGTGCTCGGCGTCGATGTAGGCGCAGGTGCCGCCGTTGCGCTGGGCCTCGGCCACGACGTGCGTGGCCAGCGTCGACTTACCCGACGACTCCGGCCCGTAGATCTCCACGATCCGGCCCCGGGGCAGCCCACCCACCCCGAGCGCCACGTCGAGGGCCAGCGCCCCCGTCGGAACCACCCCGATCTGCATGTGGGTGTTTTCACCCAACCGCATGATCGAGCCCTTGCCGAACTGCTTCTCGATCTGGCCCAGTGCCATCTCGAGGGCCTTGTCACGCTCCACTGGAACCCCTCCTGGGTTGTGTGTCGATCGTCGCCTGGGGGAAGTCGCCAGGGGCAGCGTACCTGCGGGGTGTGACACTGACGACAACCGTGGAATTCCACGCCTGTCAACAACAGTACCTCGAACGTTCGTTCGCCTCAAGCACCCCGGAGCGGAAACCGCTCCAGCGCCGTGTAGGTCGAGCCCTGGGGCGACAGACGGCTGGCGTAGAGGACGACCTCGTCGACGGTGAACGCCTCGCCCACCGCGCCGGGCCCGATGGCCGCCAGCACCTCGCCGACGTCGTCGGGGACCTTGAGGCGGGCGACCGTCAGGTGGGGGTGGAACACCTTGTGATCCGGCTCGTGGCCGACGGGCCGGAGGGCGGCCCCGACCGCCCCGGCCAGCCCGACCAGCTCCCCACCCCCCGCGTCCGCCCCGATCCAGAGGACCCGGGCCCGCCCCGGTTTGGGGAAGGCCCCGGCGCCGCCGAGGCGGAAGGAGAACGGCGCCCGCCCGGCCGCCACCGCCGCCAGGGCCTCGACCACCGGGCCGACCCGGTGGACCGCCCCGAGGAACTGCAGCGTGAAGTGGTACTTGTCCCGGTCGTCCCACCGCAGCCCGACACCGACCCGGCGGGCCGGCCGGAGGGCCGACGCCACCGCGTCGAGCACATCACCGGGGGGGCGCACGGCCACGAAGGCCCGCCCGACCTCCGGCGACTCCGTCAGAGGATCCCCGTCCCCGGCCGGTCGAGGAGCCGCAGGCGGGCCAGGTTGAGCAGAGAGATGGTGGAGAACTGCCGGATGAGCAGCCGGTTCCCGGGCAGGCGGGCCCGGGCCGCCTCCGGCTCCCGCCCCGGCATCGCCACCCCGAAGAAGACGGTGCCGACGGGCTGGCCGTCCTGCTCGGTGGGGCCGGCCACCCCGGTGACGGACAGGCCGACGTCGGCCCCGAGCACCCGGCGGGCGCCCTCGGCCATCTGCATGGCGCACTCGGCGCTGACCACCTGCTCGGCGGTGACCCCGAGCACCGACCGCTTGACATCGGTGGCGTAGGACACGATCGAGCCCCGGAAGATCTCGCTGGAGCCGGGAGCGTCGGAGATCCGGGAGCCGACGAGGCCGCCGGTCAGCGACTCGGCCAGGCCCAGTGTCCAACCCCGGGCCCGGAGCAGGTCGCTGACCACGGTCTCCATCGTCTGGTCGTCGACGGCGAAGACGAGGTCGCCCAGCACCTCCCGGAGGATCGACTCCTCGGCGGCGATCAGCGCCTCTGCCTCCTCGAGGCTGCCGGCCTTGGCCGAGATCCGCACGATGAGGCCCTCGATGCCCCGGGCCAGGAAGGCGATGGTCGGGTTGGTCTGGGTGTCGACCCGCCCGGCGATCATCTCCGACAGGCCCGACTCCGACGTGCCCCAGGTCTTGAGGCTGCGGGAGAGGATCGTGCCCCGCTGCCCCGATCGCTCCAGTAGGTGGGGAATCACGGCCGACGCCACCATGTGCTGCATCTCGTGCGGCACGCCCGGGACTGCGTAGGCAACCTTGCCGTTCACCGGGCAGAGCAACCCGGGGGCGGTGCCGTTGGGGTTGGGGATGGCCTCACCGCCCTTGGGGACGTCGGCCTGGCGGAGGTTGCTGGCCGGCATCGACCGGCCCCGGGAGGCGAACATCTCCCGGATGGCGTCGGCCAGATCGTCGTGGCGCTCGAGCGCCGTGCCCATGACCTCGGCGATGGCCTCCCGGGTGATGTCGTCCTGGGTGGGGCCGAGACCCCCGCAGACGATGACGGCGTCGGCCTCGTCGAGGAGGCGCCGCAGCTCCCCGACCATCCGGGCCTGGTTGTCGCCGACCTGCACGTGGAGGTGGCTGTCGATCCCGGCCGCGGCCAGCTGCTCACCGATCCAGGCGCTGTTGGTGTCGACGATCTGGCCCAGGAGCAACTCCGTCCCCACGGCGAGGACGTCACATCGCACGGACCCGACCCCGGGAGGCGGCGATCACGATGTCGAGGCCCGACACGACGGTCAGCGCCACCGCCACCCACAGCAGGGACAGCGACAGCCCGGCCAGGTCGGCGGTGGACGGGCAGAGCGCCGTGCCCACCGCCAGGAGCTGGAACACGGTCTTCATCTTGCCCAGCTGCCGGGCGGGGAGGGAGACGCCCCGGCGGCCGGCCGCCGTGCGGAAGGCCGACACGCCGACCTCCCGGACGGCGATGAGCACCACCGCCACCCAGGGGAAGATCGCCTTGGCGGCCAGGGCCGACAGCCCGCCGATGGCCAGGAACTTGTCGGCCAGGGGGTCGAGGAAGGCGCCCGACCGGGTGGTGCCGTCGCGCCGGGCCAGCCACCCGTCGAGGCCGTCGGTGCAGGCGAGGATGATCCAGCCGGCCGTGGCCCGCCACGACACGCCGTCGATGGCGATGAGCCGCAGCAGCGGGATGGTGAGGGCGAAGCGGGCGATGGTGACGAGGTTGGCCGGGGTGAGCAGGGCGCTGGGCCCGAACCGGGACAGGCGGGTGACCGGCTGCGCCCCCATCAGGACAGCACCGCCACGAGATCGGGGCCGGCGGCCGAGACGACCTCGGCGGTCACGATCGCGCCGGGCTCCACCGATGCGGGGCGGCCGCCGGCGTCGGTCAGGCGGACGACGCCGTCGATCTCGGGCGCTTCCCGGTGCGTGCGGCCCACGACGGCGCCGCCTTCCTTCCCGTCCACGAGGACTTGGACCCCGCAACCCACCAGTGCGTCACGCCCCGCCTGGGTGATCCGGTCCTGGAGCACCGACAGCTCGTCGAGCCGTTCCTTCATGACCTCCTCGGCCACCGTGCCATCCATGGTCGCCGCCGGCGTCCCGTCCTCGGCCGAGAAGGGGAACAGGCCGGCCCAGTCGAGCCCGGCGGCGTCGAGGAAGCCCAGCAGCTCCTCGTGGTCCTCCTCCGTCTCGCCGGGGAACCCGACGATGAACGAAGAGCGGAAGGCGGCGGCGGGCTCCCGGCGCCGGATCCCCTCGATCATGTCCAGGAACCGTGCGCCGCTCCCCCATCGGCGCATGCGCTTGAGGAGTGGCTCTGAGGCGTGCTGGAGCGAGAGGTCGAAGTACGGCACCGGCGTCGCCAGGTCGAGGATGGTCCCCACCAACGGGTCGCGCACCTGCGACGGGTAGAGGTACAGCAGCCGCACCCGGGCCAGCCCCTCCGCCGCCAGGCCGTCGAGCGAGCGCAGCAGCGGCGCCAGCGCGCCGGGGGAGCCGGTGTCGCGGCCGTAGGAGGCGAGGTCCTGGGCGACGAGCACGATCTCCCGGGCTCCGCCGGCCACGAGGGCGCGGGCCTCGGCCAGGATCGACTCCGGCGGGCGGGAGCGCTGCTTGCCCCGGAAGGATGGGATGGCGCAGAAGGCGCAGGTGCGGTCGCAGCCCTCGGCCACCTTCACGTAGGCCCACGGCGCGGCCGGCGCCGGCCGGGGCAGCTCGAGGAGGTCGCGGGGCCCGCCCTTCGGCGGCCGGCGGAGCACCACCTCGGAGATCGACCCCTCGCCGGCGAATCCGACGACGGCGTCGGCCTCGGGCAGGGCGGCGGCCAGCTCGGCACCGTAGCGCTCGGCCAGGCAGCCGGTGACGACGAGGCGGGCGCCGGCCTGCTTGGCGTCGGCCAGGGCCAGCACGGTGTCGATCGACTCCTGGCGGGCGGCCTCGATGAAGGCGCAGGTGTTGACGACGACGAGGTCGGCGTCGGCCGCCGAGCGGGCCGGGGTCAGCCCGTCCCCCAGCAGGGAGGCGGCCACCTTGTCGGAGTCGACGGCGTTCTTGGGGCAGCCCAGCGTCTCGATCCAGAACCGGCTCCCGGGCCGCGCCGGGGACGCGTCAGGCCAAGAGCCCCCTGCACCGATCCCGACGGAGCCATGTCAGCGCCTAGCGTACCGGGCAGGAGGTGACCCACCATGTCCCAGGCACCGTCGGTGTGGTGTCCGGCCTGCGGGGCCGAGTACACGATCGGGTCGCGGTACTGCAACGACTGCCGCGTCGAGCTCGTCGTCGAGCCGCCGCCCGGCGTCGGCCTCGACGGCGAAGGCACCGACGACGGGGACGACGGCGCCGACGCCACCGATCTCGTCGAGCTCGGCGAGTTCCCCCGCCTCCACGCCCAGATCCTGCGCCGCCGCCTCGAGACCGCCGGCCTGTCGGTGATGGTGGAGTGGACCGGGCCCGGTGGCTCGGCGCTGGGCACGATCCTCGTGCCCGATTCCCAGGCGGAGTTCGCCGAGGCCGTCATCAACGAGATCGAGGTCGACGACGAGGTGCCGGACAGCTCCCCCGAGGCCTACATCGCCCGCATCGAGGAGCACCTGAGCGTCGTCGGCGCGCTGCTCGACGAGCTGCGCACCCGCCTCGACCAGAGCGCCGGCGAAGGCTAGTCGTCGGCCGTTTGCCCAACGACCGAAAAACCGTTGCGCAAATGTAACAGTGGGGCGCGTTACCTCTGGACACACCGCCTGGTCTGATCTGGTGGAGGCCACAGAGGCCTTCCCCGGGATCCGGGGAACGCCCGAGATCCCAACACCAGGAGGTGTCTTGCATGTACCAGTTCGCCATCGTGGCGCTGCTGGCCCTCGCCGTCGTCAAGCTCGTTGACTTCATCGACGGCGCGATCCCGGCCCTGTCCGGTTTCCGCTCGCTCTTCACCTTCGTCTTCGGGATCGCCTCCGTGTGGGCGCTCGACTACTCGATCTTCGACGGCTTCGGCGTCGCCACCCGGAACCGCAACGTCGCCATGCTGATGACCGGCCTCATCGTCTCCGGCCTGACCGTGGCCTGGCGGGCGCTGTTCGGATGGATGACGCACGACCGCGCCGCCACCGACGAGACCCTCGGCGGCTCCCGCGGCATGCGGGCGGCCTAGCCCCCCAGCAACGAACAATGAGGGGGGTGCCCATCGGGCACCCCCCTCGAACGCGTTACGGGCCGAAACCCGTTAGCGGGTCTGCGGCTTGCGGCGCTTCGAGCGGCGCAGGGCCAGCCCGCCGCCGGTCAGGGCCAGGGCGGGCAGGATGGCCAGCACGCCACCGGTCCGGGGCAGCTCCCGGGGCAGGAGGGCCGCACCCTTCACCAAGCTGACCTCGGGAAGGTTCAGGCTGACGTGGGCCTCGAGCGGGACCCCGACGGCGGCGTCCGCCCCCGCCGTCCCGGCCGCCGGGCCGCACACCCCGGTGGCCACGGCGTTGTCGAGGAACTTCCCGCCGCCGGAATTGCCGGCCACCGTCAGCCCGATGCTCAGATCCTTGCTCTGGCCCGGGCTGAGCGGCCCGACGTCGTTCCAGGTCACGCCCCCGTTGCCGAGCTGGTCGGCGGTCGGGCTCGCCGAGTCGACCGTCCAGACGATGCCGTTGTCGGCGGTGATCGTGTCGACCACCTTCAGCTTCGTGAGGACGCAGTCGTTCGGGTTGCTGACATTGATCGTCCAGTGGAAGGTGTCGCCGGGGCTGACGATCTCCTTGTCGGTGGTCTTGACGAGCCCGATGCCGCACTGGATCCCGCCGGCCGGGACGGCCGTGGCGTTCTCCATGTGGCCGATGCGGACGTCGGCCAGGCGGGCGCCGGCCCCGTCGAGCAGCTGGACCGACACCACGTCGACGGCGCCGGCGGCCAGCGTGGCCGTCTCGGTCGGCTTGCTGGTCGACGCACCGCCGATGGCGCGGGGCGGCCCGCCGATGGTCAGGTTGGCCGCGCCGCCCGGGAGGCTGATGGTCAGGCCGTTGGGGCCGAACAGCGTCTGGGTCGTGATCTCCGGGACGCCCGACATCGGGGCGCCGGTCTTGTCGAGGATGTGCAGCAGCGGCGTCGACGGGCTGACGTTGCCCGGCCCGTAGAAGACCTTGCCGGTCTTGCCGTCGGCCGTCGAGCGCAGCACCCACTCACCGGCGAACTCCAGCGTGAACTGCTGGGGCTGGCCCTTGAAGAACGTCACCGGGGCGATGGTCTCCCGGGTCTCGCTGGCCAGGCCGAACATGCGGATGGGGTTCGGCGCCCCGTCCTGGGGGACCAGGAAGGTGTGGGACCGGGACTGCGAGACGCTGCGGTCGGGCGTGTCGGCCGCCGTCGAGAGCGTGTTGCCCGGCCCGCTGTTGATGAGGCCGAGGTTGGCGGCGTAGCCGAGGCCGTAGGACAGGTCGGTCCCGGTGGTGCAGGCGGAGTTGGCCTTGCTCTGGGCCTGGCCCCGCAGCAGGTCGGCACCCAGGACGGGCGGGGCGGCGACCGGCCCGACCTCCTTCGTGATCAACGTCGTCGACGGCGGAGCTTTTGCCTCGGCCACACTGCCGGGGATGATCTGGTTGGGGTCGCTCTTGCCCATGGCGAGACCGACCTCGACGCCGCTCCCCCGCCCGTAGGCGTTGCCGGCCGCCAGGGCCGGGGAGATGATCCGGGCCATCTCGTTGGTGGTCTGGGGGATGGCGGCCGAGGCGACGCTGGCGGCCGAGAAGGCGGCGTCGAGGTTCTCGATCCGCTGGTCACCGGCCTGGAGGAGGTCGGTGTGGATCACGCTGGCCGTGCCGTAGGCGGCGTACCCGTTGCCCGGCAGGCCCTGGAACAGCGAGGCCGCGGCGGCCGCGGCGGCCCGGGGCGACAGGCGGTTGGCCGAGGCGTGGGGGTGGGCGGCCTTGGGCGCCTTCGACTCCGGCGGCGACGAGGACGGCGGCGTGGCGCCGGGCACCGGGAGCGCCGGGGCGGCCGGCCCGGCGATGACCGGGGCCAGCGCGCCGGCCACGGCCGGCGGCAGGGCGCCGGTGAGGGCCGGTAGCACGCCGTTGGTGATCGGGGCGACGGCGTCCGTCACCGTGGCCAGGGCGGGATCGACGGCGCCGAGGACCTGCATCGCCCCACCGGGGAGGCCCGGCAGGGCGAGGGCGGGATCGGCCTGGGCGGCGGGGTCGACCCAGGGGGCGAGCGGCGCCAGCCCCAGGGCCTCCGTCTCCGACGCCGGGCCTCCGTTGGCGGCGGTGGAGATCGGGGTGCTGTGCGGCGACCGCGTCCCCGGCCCGACGGGGACCGAGGCGGCGGCGGTGCCGGCCAGCAGGAACAGGGCGGAGGCCGTGGCTATGACGAAGCGCTTCATGTGACCCTCCAGCGGCGAGCGGCGCTCGCCCTCCTACCCCTGCGGCCTGGCAATCACACCCAGGCCGGGCGGGGAAGTTCGGGCGAACTGAACCAACTTCACAAGTGCAACATTAGTTTGCTAGTCCCCCAACTCCAACTGAAAAAACTTCTGCTAACGGTCGGGCAGCGCTTCGAGCTCCTCCACGGTCATCAGCACCGCCCGAGCCTTCGAGCCTTCCGATGGCCCGACCACGCCACGCCGCTCGAGGAGGTCCATGAGCCGCCCGGCGCGTGAGAACCCTACTCGTAACTTCCTCTGCAACATCGATGTGGATCCGAGCCCGCTGCGGACGATGAGCTCCATGGCCTCGTCGAGCAGGTCGTCGCTCTCGTCGGAGTCGCCGCCGGTCGCGACGCCCCCCTCGCTACCGTCGCCCTGGATGTCGTCGACGTAGTGCAGCTCCCGGGTCTGGCGCCGCCAGTGCGCCACCACTTTGTGGACGTCGCCTTCGTCGACCCAGGCACCCTGGATCCGCTGCGCCTTGCCGGTGCCGTTGGCCACCAACAGCATGTCGCCCTTGCCGATCAGCTTCTCGGC
>DASYFF010000148.1:0-11027 GCA_036498605.1 Acidimicrobiia bacterium
CCCCCATCGGCCCGGTCGCACAGGCGGCGGGCCACCACGACGGGCGTGCCGAAGTAGTCGGCCTCGTCCCGCAGCGCCTCGCCCGCGTTGAGCCCGACCCGGATAACCAGCTGCTCCCCGGCCACCGGACGCCGCGACGTCTGCTGCATGGCGATGGCGCAGCGCAGGGCGTCGGCGGCGGACAGGAACGCCGCCATCAGCCCGTCCCCCAACCACTTCACCTCGGCGCCGCCGTGCGCCGCCGCCGTCTCCGCCAGCAGGGAGTGGTGGGCCCGGAAGATCCGCTGGGCCTCCTCGTCGCCCGCCCGGGAGAGGAGCTCCGTCGACCCGACGAGGTCGGTGAACAGGATCGTCACCAGGGCCGAGGCCCGCTTCGCCATGGCGCACAGTGTGCCCGGTGGCGGGCGGTTTGTCAGAGGACGCTGTCAGAGGACGGTCAGTGCCTGGGCGTAGTGGCAGGCGGCGGGGTGGCCGGTGCCGTGGTCGACCAGGGCGGGCACCTCGTCGATGCAGCGCTGCTGTTCCCCTTCGCTCAGCTGGCCGGCGAACTTGGGGCAGCGGGTCCGGAAGCGGCAGCCGCTGGGCGGGTCGCTGGGGCTCGGGAGGTCGCCGGTCAGGACCACCCGGGGCCGCTCCCGCTCCCGGACCGGGTCGGGGACCGGCACGGCCGACATCAGCGCCTGGGTGTAGGGGTGCGACGGGTGGGTGAACACGTCGTCGCGGCTGCCGATCTCCACCATCCGGCCGAGATACATGACCGCCACCTGGTCGGAGATGTGGCGGACGACCGACAGGTCGTGGGCGATGAACAGGTAGGCCAGGTCGAGGCGGTCCTGCAGCTCTTCGAGGAGGTTGACGACGCCGGCCTGGATCGACACGTCGAGGGCCGAGACCGGCTCGTCGAGGACGATGACGGTGGGGTCGAGGGCCAGCGCCCGGGCGATGCCGACCCGCTGGCGCTGCCCGCCGGAGAACTCGTGGGGGTAGCGGTTGCCGTGTTCCGGGTTGAGCCCGACGAGCCGCAGCAGCTCCCGCACCCGGTCGTTGACCTCCCCGTCGCCATTGCCGGAGCGGTGGACCCGCAGCGGCTCGGCCACGATCGCCCCCACGGTCATGCGGGGGTCGAGCGAGGCGTAGGGGTCCTGGAAGACGATCTGGAGCTCCCGCCGCAGGCGGCGCATCTCCTTGGGCTTCATGGCCAGCACGTCCCGGCCCTCGAACCGCACCGACCCCGCGGTCGGCTCGTGGAGCCGCAGCAGGCAGCGGCCGATGGTCGACTTTCCCGAACCCGACTCCCCCACCAACCCCAGGGTGGACCGGGGGAAGAGGTCGAAGGAGACGTCGCAGACGGCGTGGACCTCCCCCACCCGGCGGCGGATGATGTCGCCGCCCGTGATCGGGAAGTGCTTGACGAGGTTGCGGACCTCGAGCACGGCCTGGCCCGTCATGTCGGTCTCGCGCCGTTCAGATCCTCGGCGAAATGGCACGCCGAGCACTGGCCCGTGCCCTCGATGGGCCGCAGGACGGGCATCTCCGCCTTGCACAGGGCCCGGGCGTAGGGGCAGCGGGGGTTGAAGGCGCAGCCCGGCGGCGGGTGGACCATCGACGGCGGGCTGCCGGGGATGGGCACCAACCGCTCCCGGCCGGTGTCGTCGAGCCGGGGCAGCGAGGCCAGCAGGCCCAGTGTGTAGGGATGGCGGGAGTGGCCGAAGACGTCGTAGATCGTGCCCGTCTCGGCCGCCCGCCCGGCGTACATGACCATCACCCGGTCGGCCGTCCCGGCCACCACGCCGAGGTCGTGGGTGATGAGCACGATGGCCGCCCCCGTCGCCTCCTGGGCCCGTTCCAGGACGGCCATGATCTGGGCCTGGATCGTGACGTCGAGGGCGGTGGTCGGCTCGTCGGCCACCAGCAGGTCGGGGTCGTTGGCGATGGCCATGGCGATCATGGCCCGCTGGCGCATGCCGCCGCTGAACTCATGGGGGTACTGCCGCACCCGGGTGGTGGCGTTGGGGATGCCGACCAGGTCGAGCAGCTCCGCCGCCCGGGCCAGCCTCCCCTTGCGGTCGGTGTCGGGGCGGTGGGCCTCGATGGCCTCGGCGATCTGGAACCCCACGGTGAGGACGGGGTTGAGCGACGTCATCGGGTCCTGGAAGATCATCGCCATCTTGCCGCCCCGCAGCTTGCGCAGCTCCGCCTCCGGCCGGCCCAGCAGCTCCTGGCCCCGGAACCGGATCGAGCCGGTGATGGTGGCGTTGCGGGGCAGCAGGCCCATGACGGCCAGCATGCTGACCGACTTCCCCGAGCCCGACTCCCCCACGATGCCGAGCGACTCGCCGTCGCCGATCGAGAAGTCGAGGCCCCGCACGGCCTTCACGGGCCCGTCGGGGGAGGCGAAGGTCACGTGGAGGTTCTCGACCTCCAGCACGGACCCCGCCATGTCAGGCCCGGACCCTGGTCTGCTGCGGGTCGAAGGCGTCGCGCAGCCCGTCGCCCACGAAGTTGACCGCCAGGCAGAACAGCAACAGGAAGAAACCCGGCGGGTAGAACAGCCACCACCGGGTGTTGGCCGCCTGCACCCCGTTGGAGATCAGCAGCCCGAGCGACACGTCGGGGGGCTGGATGCCGAAGCCGAGGAACGACAGGGCCGTCTCGACCAGGATGGCGCCGGCCACGACCAGCGTGGCGTTGACGATGATCGGGCCCAGACTGTTGGGGAGGATGTGCCGGAAGATGATCCGGGCGTTCGACGCCCCCACCGCCCGGGCCGCCTCCACGAACTCCCGCTCCCGCAGCGACAGCGTCACGCCCCGCACGAGCCGGGCCAGGGGCATCCAGGTGAAGCCGGCGATGATGAGGACGATGGGGATCCAGCTGTTGCGGCTCCCCCTGTACCGGGCGGCCACGACCAGCAGCACAGCCAGCGTGGGGATGGTGAGGAAGAGGTCGGTCAATCGCATGAGCACGGTGTCGATCCAGCCCCGGTAGAAGCCGGCCAGGGCGCCGACGATGCTCCCGAAGGTGGTGGACAGGAAGGCCACCAGGAAGGCCACCTCGATCGACCGCTGGGCGCCCCGCTGCACCTGGGCGAAGGTGTCGATGCCCAGTTCGTTGGTGCCGAACCAGTGGTGGATCGACGGTGCCTGCGACAGGTCGGGCCCGGGTTTGGTGTAGTCGTGGCGCGACAGGTGCGGGCCGAGGAAGGCCACCACCACCAGCAGCGCCAGGAGGAACAGGCTGGCCATGGCCAGCCTGTGGCGGAAGAACCGGCCGAGCACCAGGCGCCACTGGCTGCGGACCTCGACGCCGAACTCGACGAGCTCGTCGGGCGCCCCGGGCTCGGGGACGCCCGGCCCCGGCGCGCCCGGCAGCGGCCCCGGGGCGGGGCGGGGCTCAAGCACGGCGGATCCTCGGGTCGAGGTAGCCGTAGAGGACGTCGGCCACCAGGTTGAACACGATCACCATGGTGGCCGACACCAGCAGCCAGGCCTGGACGACGTTGATGTCCTGGCGCTGGAGGCCCGTGATGAGGAGCCGCCCCATCCCGCTCCAGGCGAAGACGGTCTCGGTGATCACCGCGCCCGACAGCAGCAGGCCGAAGTCGATGGCCACCAGCGTGACCACCGGGATGAGGGCGTTGCGCAGGGCATGGCGGACGATGACCTTCCCCGGCGGGAGGCCCTTGGCCTTGGCCGTGCGGACGTAGTCGGCGTTGAGCACCTCGAGCATGCTGGCCCGCTGGTAGCGGCTCCAGCCGGCGACCTGGATCAGGATCAGGCTGAGCGCCGGGAGGACGAGGTGGCCGAGCCGGTCGCTCCACACGTGGACGAAGCTGCCGGCCAGGCCGGGGGACTCCTCGCCGACGGTGAAGAACCATGTGTGGCCCACCGCTTCGTTGATCCGGATGCCGACGTCCTTCAGCACCGCCGCCAGCCAGAACACCGGCATGGAGAAGAAGATGAAGGCGAACAGCGTGGCCAGGTAGTCGAACTTCGAGTACTGCCGTAAGGCCGCCACCACCCCGATCATGACGCCGAACAGCACCGCCAGCAGCACCGACCCGGCCAGGAGCCGCATCGTCACGCCGATGGCCCGCCACAGCTTCGGGCCGACCTTCTCGCCGGTCACGAACGACCGGCCGAAGTCGCCGTGGATCGCTCCCTTGGCCCACATCCCGTAGCGGACGAGGACAGGTTTGTCGAGGTGCAGCTGGTGGCGCCGGGCTTCAATGGTGGACTTGGGCGTGTTCGGGTTCCCCCGCAGCTCGGCCAGCGGATCCCCGGCCGCCGCCACCAGCAGGAAGACGACGAAGCTGGAGACGATGATCAGCGGGATCGAGATGGCGAGCCGACGAAGGATGAACCCGCCCATGGGTTAGCCGGCCGAGGACTTCAGGCCCCACTCCTCCACGTTCCAGAACGGCGTTTCCGTCGTGGTGTTGTCCTGGATGTTGGTGTACTTGTCGGAGAAGGCGATGAATGTCGGCTTCTGGTACAGCGGGAGGTTCACCAGGTCGGTCCACATCGTCGTGTCGGCCTGGTTCAGGAGCGCCGTCCGCTTGGTGGGGTCGACCTCGGCCAGCGACTTGTTCATGAGGTCGTCGACGGCCGGGTTGGTGTACTTCCCGTAGTTGGAGGCGCTTCCGGTGCCGTAGAGCTGGCGGGCCGAACTGGCCGGGAACGGCGTGCCGATCCAGGCGAAGTTGGCGATGTCGAAGTCGCCCTTCGGGAACCGGGTGCCGAACAGTGTCTTGTTGTCGGAGTTGTCGATCCGGATGTCGATGCCGACGGCCTTCAGCTGGGCCTGGATGAGCACGCCCTGCTGCTCCCGCAGCTTGTTCCCGGCGGTGGTCGACAAACGGAGCTGCAGGCGCTTCCCGCCCTTGGCGTAGATGCCGTCGCCGCCCTTCTTGAAGCCGGCCTTCTCCAGGGCGGCCTGGGCCTTGCCCACGTCGACCTTGGCGAAGTCCTGGCCGTGGGCCTCGTAGCCCTTCTGGGTGGAGACGTAGACCCGGTTGTCGAGCTGGGAGGCCTTGTCGGAGAACGGCTTCATCAGCGTGGTGACGATCGCCTGGCGGTCGACGCCGTAGGCGATGGCCTGGCGGACCTCGGGGAGGGCCAGGAACTGGTTCTTGAAGTTGAACGTCAGGTGCTCGAACGTCGGCCCGAAGGAGATCCCGCTGGTGACCCCGGGGAACCCCTTGACGACGTTGACCTGGTCGAGCTGGGGCTGCGGGTAGATCATGTTGACTTCGTTGTTGCGCAGGGCGTCGGGCTGGCTCGACGAGTCGGGCAGGAACCGGTAGATGATCTTGTCGAGGTGGGGCTTGGGGCCCCACCACTTGTCGTTGCGGACGATGGTGAGGGTGCTGCCCTTCTGCCACGATTCGAAGATGTAGGGCCCGGCCGAGAGCATCGGGCTGTCGTTGAAGGTGGTGTTCCAGCCGGCCGCGCCGGGGGTCTTCTTGGCGATGTGCGACGGCGGGAGGTTGCCGAAGAGGCTCTCGTAGTCGGAGAACGGCGCCTTGAAGACGGTCCGCACCGTCTTCGGGTCGACCTTCTCCAGCTTGGTGATCTGGTCGTAGCCGGTGGTCGAGGCGCAGTCGTCGTCCTTGTCGGTGGCGTTGCAGTGCTGCCAGTAGTACTCGAAGTCGTCGGCCGACACCGGCGTGCCGTCACTCCAGTTGGCGGCCTGCTTGATCTTCCACTCCACCGTGAAGGGGTTCTGGGACGTCACCGTGGCCGGGCCGTCGAGCAGGTAGGGCTCGAGGGAGAAGTCGGGCCGGACCCGGTAGGCCGAGGGCCAGATGTTGCGGATGACGACGGCCACCGACGAGCCGTTGTCCTTCGAGGTGCCGATATTGAAGCCCGTCGGCTCCTGGTCGGCGCCGAAGACGATCTGGCCGCCGTCCTTCACGGCGCCCGCGGCCGTCGAGGTGCTGTTGGCCGAGGAGTTCTTCTTGTGGTCGCTCCCGCAGGCGGCTCCGCCTACGAGGACCAGCACGCTGGCCAGGACGGTCCACCTCAGGTGTCTCGGGATTCGGCGCACGAAGGCTCCCTTCCGCTTCATCGTTGACGCCAGTCTCATGCGTCACAGGGCCACGGGCAAGGACCCTCGGACGGCAAGTCATACCCAGGGGTTTGCAAAATGTTCAGTCGCCTGACGTTAGAGCCATCGGATTGCCCCTTGGGGCCCATTTTTCCCAGCCGTTTCTCAGCCCGCGGCCGGTTCGACCTCCCGGACCGCCCCGCCCGCCACGTCGAAGCGGCGGGTCAGGTGCAGCCCCTCGAGCAGGGAACGGTCGTGGGTCACGACCACCAGCGTCCCGTCGAAGTCGTCGAGGGCCCGTTCGAGGGCCTCGATGGCCTCGAGGTCGAGGTGGTTGGTCGGCTCGTCGAGGACGAGAAGGTTGGTCCCCCGGGCCATGAGCACGGCCAGCGCCGCCCGCGACCGCTCCCCGGGGGAGAGGGCCGCCTCGGCCCGGGCGGCGTGCTCCGCCATGAGGTCGAATTTGGCCAGCAGCGAGCGGGCCTCCTGGGCCTTGAGGCCCGTGGCGGCCACGACGGCATCGAGCAGCGACGCCCCGGGGAGGGGCTCCTCCCCTACCGCCGCCCGGTCCTGGCGGAGGATCCCCACCACCACGCCCGAACCGAGCCGGACCACGCCCCCCGCGGCCGGCAGGCGGCCGGTGAGGAGATCGACCAGCGTCGACTTGCCGGCGCCGTTGGGCCCCGTGAGGGCGACCCGGTCCTGCCAGCGCAGCTCGAGGTCGACGGGCCCGAGCCGGAACGACCCCCGCTCCACCACCGCCCCGCCGAGCGTCGCCACCACCTCACCGCTGCGGCTCGAGGTGCGCAGGCTCATCCGCAGCTCCCAGCCCTCCCACGGCTTCTCGACCCCGGACAGGCGCTCGATGCGGGTCTGGAGTGACTTGGCCCCGGCGGCCGCCGACTCCGACCGCTCCTTCTGACGGGCGGCCAGCGCCTTGTCCTTGTCCTTCTTCCTCTGGCCCCGCTGGCTGACGCTCCACTCCTTGCGCTGGCGCATCGAGCCTTCCAGCCGGGTGCGCTCCTCCTTGGCCGACTCGAACCGGGCGTAGGCCTGCTCCCGGCGCAGGCGGCGCTCCTCCATGTAGGCGGTGAAGCCGCCACCGAACTCGTCGAGCCGGTGGCTCACCATGTCGATCTCGGCGATGCGGGTGGTGTGGTCGGCCAGCAGGGCCCGATCGTGGCTGACGAGGACCACGCCGCAGGCGGCGGAGTCGAGGAACCGGCCGAGCCGCTCGAGCCCGTCGAAGTCGAGGTTGTTGGTCGGCTCGTCGAGGAGCAGGACGTCGAAGCGGGACAGCAGCACGGCGGCCAGGTTGACCTTCACCTGCTGGCCGCCCGACAGCCGGGCCAGTGGCCGCTCCTCCACGCCGCCGGGCAGGCCGAGATCGGCCAGCACCCTGGGGACGCGCACGTCGTGGTCGTCGCCGCCGAGGGCCAGCACGGCGGCCAGGGCGGCGTCGTAGGCGGCCAGCTCGGCCGGGCCCGACGCCCGCTCCAGCGCGGCCAGGGCGTGGTCGAGGGCCGACTCGGCCCCGGCCAGGCCCGTCCGCCGTCGCAGATAGTGCGCCGTCGTCTCCTCGTCGAGGGGGTCGACCTCCTGGGTCAGGTAGCCGACGGTGAGGGCGGCCGGTGCCCGCTCCACCGTGCCCGACGCCGGCGCCTCGAGGCCGGCCAGCACCCGCAGCAGCGTCGACTTACCGGCGCCGTTGCGGCCCAGCACGCCGAGACGGCTGCCGGCGTCGACCGACAGATCGACCCGGTCGAGCACCACCCGCGGGCCGCGCATCACCGTCACGTTCCGGGCCGCGAGCATGGCTGGAGCGTAAAGGGCGCGCCGGGGGTTCGGGGGTGTCCCCCGGAATGATCATTCGTGGGCGATCGCCCGGAGCACGTCGAGCTTGGCCGCCCGCCGGGCCGGGAAGATGGCGGCCACGACCCCGGCCAGGCCGGCCACGACCACGAACATGATCAGTCGCAGCGCCGGGAACGACAGCCGGTCGACGCCGATGTCGCCCATGGCCGACACCGCCGCCCAGCCGAAGAACGCCCCGACGGCCAGGCCCAGGACCGCCCCGAGGATGGTGATGATCACCGACTCCCAGCGGATCATCCGCTTGAGCTGGCGCCGCACCATCCCCACCGCCCGGAGGAGGCCGAGCTCCCGGGTCCGCTCGAAGATCGACAAGGCCAGCGTGTTGACGATCCCGATGAGGGCGATCACCACCGCCAGCAGCAGGAGGATGACGACGAAGATCAGGGCCTTGTCGATCTGGCCCGCCACCTGCTTCTTGTACTCGGCCTGGTCCTGCAGCTCGACCGACGGGTACTGGGCCAGGATCGGCGCCACCGCCGCCCGGGCCGCGGCGTCGGTGACGCCCTTGGCCCGCTTGACCAGCACCAGGCTGTCGAGGTCGTCGGCGGCGTTGGCGCCGTAGTCGTCGAGGGTGATGATGTAGCCGCTGTTGAACAGGGCGTCGTCGTGGTAGAGGGCCACGATCTCCATCGCCTGGTCGCCGGTGCGGGGGAAGCTCATCGTGATCCGCTGGCCGATCTGCCAGCCCTTGTCCTTGGCCACCCGGTCGGAGACCAGCATCGTGCCGGGGACGAAGTCGAACAGCTTCCCCTTGCGGATGTCGATGTCCATGACGTCGCCGAAGGTGTAGGGGTCGACGGCGTCGTCGCGGTGCCGCACTCCGTCGAGCTTGAACTCGCCGCCGAAGCGCATCGCCGACACCGCCGACAGTTCCTGCCGTTGCGACAGGTCCAGCGCCACCTCCCGGCTGAACTTGGCCTCGCCGCCGTTGGGACCCTGGATGATGTAGTCGGCCTTGACGCTGCGGTCGAGTGTGGCGGCGAACGACGTCTTGAGCGACGCGGCCAGGGTCGTCACGAAGCTGACGAGGCCGAGTCCGATCATGAGGGCGGCGGCCGTCGACGACGTGCGCCGGGGGTTGCGCATGGCGTTGAGCCGGCCGAGGTGACCCGGCAGCCCGAGCCGGGCGGCGGGGGCGCCGATGAGCTTGGCCATCGGTCCCGCCACCAGCGGCGAGAGCATGGCCACGCCACCGTAGAAGACCAGCGCCCCGAGGCCCACCAGGCCGATGCCGCCGCCGGCCAGCCCGCCGGCCAGCGCCGCGATGCCCAGCGCCAGGACGAGCCCGCCGCTGATGAGACGGCGGCGCAGCGAGCGCCCTTCGGGGATCGAATCGGCGCCCCGGATGGCCGCCACCGGCGGCACCTTCGACGCCTTACGGGCCGGTCCCCACGACGACAGCGTGGTGATGAGGACGCCGACGACGACCGGCACGATCACCGTGCGGGGCTTGATGACCATGGCGGTGGACGGAAGGGAGGCGCCGGCGGCGGAGAAGATGGCCCGCAGGCCCATGGCCACCAGCACCCCGAAGCCCACGCCGACCAGCGAGGCGAAGAACCCGACGAGGAGCCCCTCGGCCAGCACCGACCGGGTGACCTGTCTCCGGCTGGCCCCCAGGGCCCGCAGCAGGGCCAGCTCCCGCAGCCGCTGGGCCACGATGATCGTGAACGTGTTGTAGATGATGAACGACCCGACGAAGAGCGACACGGCGGCGAAGGCCAGCAGGAACGTGGACAGGAAACCGAGCGACTTCTTCACCTGGTCGGCCTGCTGGGCGGCAGCCACGTCGCTGGTGATCGCCTCGAGGCCCTTGGGCAGCACCGGCTGCAGATCGGACACCAGCTGGGGCCGCGACACGCCGTTGGCCGCCTTGACGGAGATGACGTCGAACTCGCCGAGGCGGTGCAGCACGCGCTGGGCGGTGGGCACGTCCCACAGGGCGAACTTGGCCCCGGCCAGGTTGTCGGCCGAGCCGAAGCCGACGACGCCGACCAGCGCGTAGGTGCCGGTCTGGCTGGCCTCGATCTTGATCTTGTCACCGAGGGCGAAGTGCTCCCGCTTGGCGGTGCCGGCGTCGATGACGACCTCGCTGTCGCCCTTCGGGGCCCGGCCCTCCTTGATCGAGAACGGTGACAGCGTTCCCAGGTTGGAGGCCGAGGCGCCGAAGTCCGGCGCCTGCCCGCCGACGAGCTTGCCGTCCTTGCCGACGATGGCCGCCCGGCCCTGCAGGTAGCCGCCGGCCTCGGCCACCCCCGGCGCCTTGCGCACGGCGTCGAGCAGCGACGCCGGCACCGGCCCCCGGTCGGGCTCGGCCGGGTCCTGGGGCGAGAGCTTCTGCGTGGAGCGGATCTGGGCGTCGGTCTTGCCGTTGACCTCGGCGAAGAGGTTGTCGAAGGTGTGGGCCAGCGTGTCGGTGAGCACGAACGTGCCGGCCACGAAGCCCACGCCGAGGACCACCGACAGGGCGGTCAGCGCCAGCCGCAGCTTGTGGGCCAGCAGGCCCTTGATCATGACCCGGCGCATGCCGCTACGCCTCCAGGGTCTTGAGCCGCTCGAGGACGCGCTCCGCCGTCGGGCTCTCCATCTCGTCGACGATGTGCCCGTCGGCCAGGAACACCGCGGCGTCGGCGTAGCCGGCGGCGGTCGGGTCGTGGGTGACCATCACGATCGTCTGGCCGAGATCGTCGACCGACTTCTTGAGAAAGCTCAGGATCTCCGCCCCGGCCCGGGAGTCGAGGTTCCCGGTCGGCTCGTCGGCGAAGACGATCTGGGGCCTCGTCGCCAGCGCCCGGGCCACCGCCACCCGCTGCTGCTGCCCGCCCGACAGCTCAGTCGGCCGGTGGGTGAGCCGGGGCCGCAGGCCCACCGTCTCGATCACCTGGTCGAGCCAGGCCTGGTCGGGTTTGCGGCCGGCCAGATCGATCGGGAGCGTGATGTTCTCCAGGGCGGTGAGCGTGGGCAGCAGGTTGAAGGCCTGGAAGATGAACCCGACCTGGTCCCGCCGGAGCTGGGTCAGTGACTTGTCGTCGAGCGACGACAGGTCCGTCTGGCCCAGGTAGACGTTGCCGCTGGTGACGGAGTCGAGCCCGGCCTGGCAGTGC